>NZ_LZGR01000016.1:0-37964 GCF_001690255.1 Gilliamella sp. App2-1 | reverse complement strand
TTTAATTTGTTATCGCTAGCTTAGTTAAATTTAATTTGATACACTAAATCAGGTGCAAGATAATGTATCATACATGGCTCTGGCATTACTAATTTTATTGACCTCGCCAAGTCAATCAGGGAAAGCCACCTTTATTCATTATTAACCTCAGTTGTTTATTTTAAAATTTTGGGGATGATATTGATCAATACGATTAAGTTTTAAAAAAGAATATTCTAATTTATGTTATCAGTAAATATAATTTATTGAATTAATTAGGTATTTTAAAGATTAAAATATGCTTAGCAATAGGATTTTGTGGTAATTAATTGATTTTATTTAAGTTATATTGAATTTGTTTTCAAATACATATTTAACTTAGGAGAAAATTATGAGCAAACAAATCTATAATCCACTTACCAAATATCATCATGACAAATTTCCAAAACAAAAGCAGGTGGCGCCAGCTCTACAATACGAAATGAACCCAATTCCTGATTGTGGTGAAGAAAGTTATCAAGGTCATAATCGGTTAGAAGGGCGTAAAATGCTTGTTACTGGTGGCGATTCAGGCATCGGGCGAGCGGCGGCGATAGCTTATGCTAAAGAGGGTGCTGATGTGGCAATAAACTATCTTCCTGTTGAACAAAAAGATGCAGAAGAGGTAGCAAAAGTTATCCAAGCTGCAGGACGCAAAGCCGTATTAATTCCTGGTGATTTAAGTGATGAGGCTTTTTGTAAAAAATTAGTTGATGAAGCACATCATAAATTAGGTGGATTAGATAATTTGACACTGGTTGCTGGTAAGCAAACTGCAGTTGAAGACATTATGGAACTTACCACCGAGCAAATTAAGAAAACCTTTGAAGTTAATGTGTTTTCGCTTTTTTGGATCACTAAAGCAGCGTTAGGGTATTTAAAGCCAGGTTCAACCATTATTACAACTTCGTCTGTTCAAGCTTATCAACCTAGTGCTAATTTATTAGATTATGCTGCAACTAAAACAGCTATTATCGCGTTTACTCGTGGCTTAGCTAAGCAGTTAGGAAATAAGGGCATCCGCGTAAATAGTGTCGCACCTGGGCCTGTTTGGACGCCATTACAAATTTGTGGCGGTCAACCAAGTGATGTTATTCCAGAATTTGGACAACAAACACCATTACAACGCGCAGGTCAACCGGTTGAACTTGCTGGTGTTTATGTGCATTTAGCATCAGAAGAATCAAGCTATACTACGGGCGAAACTTATGGCGTTACAGGCGGTATGAATATTAACTAATTGTTTTTTGTAACAGTAAACAGACTGATTTAAATCTTTTTACTGTTAATGTTATAAGTTATTAATTTTAAAATTAGTGGACAATAATGAATGAATTCATTATTGTCACAACCATTGAAATAGAAAACAAGCAAAAAGGGCAATAAAATGAAATTTTTTAAAGTGATTACTTTAGCAGTATTAGGGTTTTTTTTAGTCAATTGTGATAATTCAAAAACAACAGTTGATGATATTAAACAAAAAGCCGAACAAACAGGTTCTGAAATTGGTGACAAAGCTAATCAAATGAGTTCAGACGCTGTGGATAAGGTTAAGCAAATGAGCGCAGATGTTAGTGACAAAGCTAAGGAAATAGGCGCAGAGATTAGCGATAAAGTTAAACAAACAAGTGCAACCATTAGTGATAAAGCGAAAGATTTGTATGAGCAAACAAAATCTGAAAAAGAAGATATGCTTAATAAGGTGCAAGAGGGTAATTATAGCGTTGCTGAAAATTTGATGATTAAGGCGATTAAAACAAAATTACCAGCGACAATTGATCAGAACACGACTTTAGTTGATGTTTCGACAGATAATAAAACTATCAATTATAAATACGTTGTGAATAATAGTACTAAAGATGCATTACAGGCTGAAGGCAATCAAAAAGAGGTACGCAACAAATTGATTGAGTTTTACTGTAGTGATGATTCTAATATGAAGACACTAAGATTAGTATTTCCACGAGGAGCGAATCATGATTACTATATCAATGATGATAAAGTTTTTTCAGTGGATGTAAAACCGAATGATTGTGATGATGACTAGATATATTTGGTTAATTTGAACAAATAGTTAGAATTTATTTGTAATAAAAGGGCTACTTGAAGCCCTTTTATTTTGACCATTCTTTTTTTTATATTGTTTATTTATTACTCTTTAATGGACAATTAAAAATTTATCATTACTCTATAAGATAGCGAGTAGTCATGAATTGACTTGGATAGGAATAAATATGACAGGTATTAAAGCAACAGTTGTCATGTTAATGGAATAATATTATTTGGTTTTGATAATTCAGAAGCAAAAGTTATAGATACTCAACAAACGGATATTCAAGAAAATATGGATATTGTGGAAAGAAGGATAAAAATTATAGCTCAATCAACACCTGAAAAAATCAAACAATTAATAATCAAAAAGATAGTGATTATAGTTTTGATCAAGATTCGGTTGTTGAAGGTCTAAAAGAAAAGTTACCCATTATGGTTGATAAATTTATGATGTTCGATAATATATCAAAAGATAACAATAAACTTATCTATAAATATATTATGAAAGGTATGCCTAAAGAAGTGATATTGCTAGAGCAAAATTGATAAGCTTGGTTCTTTGTAGTTGTGATAATTCAAAAGCTGATGCTAATCAAGCAAGTAATAATTCTTCAAAAAATGACGACAGAAAGTCTAAAAACACTTTATTATAGTAATAGCCCACAAGTTCAAAAACTTAGGGATGCTTTCCCAAATGGTGTTAGTCATCATTATGATATTCATGATGAAAAATTGTTTAGTATTCAATTGACGCCTTCTTCTTGTAATACTCACTGAAGATAGTTTGCTTTAATTTTTTGATGTAATTAATCAATAGCGTATAAAAAACAGAGCAACTGCCCTGTTTATGTGTAATTTTATTCGAGTTCTTTACCTTTTGTTTCCGGTATTAAAAAGACAAATGCAGTCGCGGATAATAAATAAGCGGCTGATAGTAAAGCTAATGCGTAGCTAATTGAGTAAACGGTGGCTAAATAAGCAATTAGTACTTGTGATACACCGGCAATGCCTCGACCGACATTGAAAATAATATTTTCAGCACTTGAACGGGCATCTGTTGGGTAATGTTCAGCAAGTAGAGCGCCATATCCGCCCATCATACCATTAACAAAAAAGCCAATTACTGAACCAAAGATAATTAATATAAACATATCGGTTTGATGAAAATAGAACCAAATTGAAACGGCCGAAATGAATAAAAAGAAGATATAAGAAGGGCGACGACCAAACTTATCACATAACCAACCAAAAATTAGAATTCCTAATGACATACCTATAGTGGTTGAAATAGTCCAAAACATGGTATTTTTAAATGGCAATTTAAGCTCAGTTGCAATCATATTTGGCATCCAAACCATGAGTCCATAAAAACCGAAGTTTTGTACAGCACAAGCGATGGTTAAACCTATTGTGGTTGCTATGGTTCTTGGATTTTTAAATAATTTGCCAACGGCTATTTTGTTTTTGTTTTGGTCTTTTAGATTTTGCCAGATTTCTGGCTCTTTTAGACCTTTACGTGTCCATGCAACAAATAGCGCAGGTAGCACACCCATCGCAAAAGCCCAGCGCCAACCATAAATTTCACCAATAAAGTTGACGGTTAATGCTGCTAAAATGATGCCGACTTGAAAACCTAATGCAACAATAGATGTTGCTCTTGAGCGTTTATTTTTAGGCCAGCTTTCAGAAACTAAAGTCATCCCAATTCCAAACTCACCACCAAGTCCAAGTCCACTTAAAAAGCGAAATATTAAAAAGCACTCGTAATTAGGTGAAATTGCACATAATCCAGTAAAAAGAGAAAATATCAAAATTGTCCATGAAAAGACTCTTACTCGACCATATTTATCGGCTAGTACACCAAATAAAATACCACCTAATACGGCGCCAAGTAAAGTTACTGAGGTTAAGGTGCCTAAATCTGTTTTTGTTAGGTTAAAACTGACTGAGATTAGGCTAAAACATACACCTAAAATCATCATATCCATACCATCTAGCGCATAACCAACGGTAGATGCAAATAAGGTTCTTTTTTGATATGGGGTTGTGCATTTGCTTTCACTTTCTGCGTGCAAGATAGTGTTTGCTTCAGTTTTCATGTATACCTCTAGTTATTAAAAATAGATAGTTACTTAAAATTTGCGTTTTATGATGTTTAATTTTTGTTTAAACGGCGGGTAAATTAAAGCGGGGCAAGTATATACTTAAAATTAACAAAAAGCTAAGTTTAAAGCGCTAAATAGTCGTTTTATCCGCCGATTTTATTATCAGCGGAGATATTCGTTATTCTTCAGCAAAGTACCAATAGCCTTTGTTGACAAGATCAAGCATGACTTGAAGAGTGTCTTTATCTTGTAACTGTTGGTAAGAGAGTATTTCCGTTTTACAAAGAAGATCAATCATGGGCATTGGTAAGTCAATTTTTTCGCCATGGATGTAGCCAAAATTGCCCACCTTAAGGATTCGAATACTCTGTACTCGGTTTAGTTCTGCTCCATTTTTTAGTAGTGATTCAAATTCATCACAATCGTATGGTGGTTCAACTGGTACAATATTTAAATCGTGCATTGGTAGTGTAATGTGTTTACCGAACCAATCGTTAAATAACTCAGGTGTTTTGATTACATCGATGATTTGATCTTGTAGTTTTGTTAGTTCATAAGGTTGAACTTGGTATGGATCTTTAGGTCGTTTTAAATTTGGATCTTGATAATAAATACCGTTTGGCAGGTTATCAATGACATAATCAGCAAAGCTACTTAATAGCTCTTGGGATGTTCGCGTCATAAAACCAACAGAATAACTGAGTGATTCACCAATGGATGTGCCATTATGTGGACAACCTAGTGGAATGTATAAGATATCGCCAGCAGTGATTTCCTCGTCAAGGATGGGTTGATATTCTTCAACATGTAATAATGCTTTGTGTGCATTAAATTGTTTATAATGTTGGTTGCGATCGCCAACTTGCCAACGCCTGCTGCCCATGCCTTGAATGATAAACACATCATAATTATCGATATGGGGCCCAACGCCTGCACCTTGTGTTGCGTAAGAAATCATGAGATCATCAAATTGCCATTGTGGCATGCATTTAAAAGGCTCAAGTAGTGTGGCAGCTTGCTCGTGCCAGTGATCAACAGCTTGTACTAGTAAACTCCAATGATCTTCGCCTAAGTTATCATATTGAGTAAATGGTCCAAATCTAGCATCCCAAATACCATCTTTATTAGAAACAATCCGGCTATCGATTTCTTCTTCCATCGCTAAACCTGCGAGTTCATCCGGTGTAATGGGATCAATAAAATGTGCAAATGCTTTGCGTAGGATTACAGGTTTTTTTTGCCAATAATTTGTTAAAAAATCATCCCAATCAATGGCTAACTTATAATTCATTTAATTTTCCTTGAAGATTGAATAATTGACAAAAATTAGATGTGGTCTTTTGTGCTATCTCTTCTAAAGAGACACCTTTTAAAGCAGATAAATATTGTGCCACTTCACGAACATAAGCGGGTTGGTTTTCTTTGCCTCGGTATGGAACGGGAGCAAGATAAGGTGAGTCGGTTTCGACCAAGATACGATCAAGTGGCACGTATTTGGCAACTTCACGTAGAGCTTCGGCATTTTTAAAGGTGATTATTCCTGAAAATGAGATATAAAAACCGATATCTAATAGTTGTTTTGCTGTTTCGATATCTTCTGTAAAACAGTGCAACACGCCCGAATGAACATGCTTATCTTTTAAGATTTTTAAGGTATCTTCTTTGGCATTACGTGTATGGACAATGACGGGTTTATTTAATTTTCGGCCTAATCGAATATGTTCTTTAAAATTCTCTTGTTGTAGCTCCAAATTATCTTGTTGGTAATAATAGTCAAGACCTGTTTCACCTAGTGCTATGACGTTATCTTCTTGGGCTAAGTTTTGAAAGCGCTCGGCATCGTATATTTCGTCATCAAGGTTAAGTGGGTGAATTCCACACGAAAAGGAGCATTGATTTTGATAGGGTGTAAGCTTATGTTTCATCGATTCATAGCCCGACAGTGTTGTTGCCACACTTAGGCAATGTTTAACGTCATTGTTGGTAGCTTCTTGTAAAACATCTTCGATAGATTTAGTACTAAGGTCTAAACTATCTAAATGGCAGTGAGAGTCAATTAGAAACATAAAAATCTCTTTTTTTTATTTATTTGAAAGTTGTTCAAAATCACGAACAGGTTTTATTGTTGACCACGAACGGCAAGCAGGGCATAACCAGTAGATTGAATTAACCGTAAATCCACATTTTTGGCACCGATAATTGGGTACGGTTTTTATTTGTTCGCCAACCATGTTGCGTAAAAGTAAAAGGCTTTCTTTTGCTTTACCTTGTTCTGCATCAGCAACATGATAGTTCATTAATCGATAAAATCCTTTTAAGTTAGGATGTTTAAGTAATTCACGATACATAAAGTATTGTGCAGCATCTAAGCCTTTTTGTTCTTCAATAAGATCAGCAAGCATCAACTCGGCTACATTACCGGTATCTTGATCGACACATAATTCCAAAAATTGTTGAAATTCATATCGGTTATTTAGCTTTAAATAGCACTCTTTTAATAAAGGCAATGCTTCGCCAATAAAGGCTTTGTCTTGCTGTAATATCTGTTGAAAAGATTTGATAGCTTGCTCTGTTTTGTCTTGAACCATAAGAACCCGACCCAGCATGAGCGATGTACGTGCACATTTAGTATCAGCCATTGCAGATTTTTGTAATAGACTATTTGCTTTATCAAGATCATTATTTGCTATCGTCAGTGATGCTAACTCACAATAAAATTGCGCAATATCGGTTTTATATTTTTCATTACCAAGTTTGACCAGTTTAGTTGCCATATTAATGGCATTTACCCATTCACTGGTTGATTGATATATGATGATAAGTTGCTGTAATGCGTGTTGTTGAAAGTCTTCTTCATCAATGAGTTGCAAAAACATCTCTTCGGCACGATCGTAAAGACCTGCAACCATGTAATCCCGCCCCAGTTGTTGAATAGCTAATAATCGTTGTTCAAATGTCAAAGATGAGCTTTCTAATAGTGCTTGGTGAATACGTATTGCTCTGTCAACCTCGCCTCGAGAGCGAAATAAGTTACCTAATGTTAAATGTGCTTCGAGTGTGCCATCGTCTTCTTTTAACATATCTAAGAAAAGATCGACAGCTTTGTCTTGTTGATTGGATAAAAGAAAGTTCAAACCATCTACATATTCACGCGATAGTCGATTAGATTGATTTAAATATTTTTGTTTTGCATTTCTGTCACCCATATACCAACCGTATGCGGCGGCGATAGGAAGTAACAGAAATAACAGTTCAAACATAGTAACCTATTCTTAATTGCTTTTAGTTAAGTTTATTTGTTGATGATTAGCCATACCTTCATCATATTTTTTTTGTAGTTTGCTCAGTTTACGTTTTGTTGATAAGTGTTGTAATTTAGATTTTAAAAAGAAGATACCTGTTAATATCCAACCCACAATAAAGCCAGAACCAAATAAAATGGCTAATAACACTGATAAGCGAATTTCAGTTTTATCAATCAAATAATTAAATGTTACTATTTGATCATTAGCTGATCCTATTGCTATTGAGATGGCAAAGATGAGAATTATTAATAAAATTGATATAACAAATTTCATAATGTTGACCTTTCTTTTTTATTTTTAGTTAAACGTTTTTATTTATTATACTAGACTGTTCCTACAAATTGCTTTGATTAGTTAAGTAGTCACCTATAACGTTCAAAAATCAATGCTGCCTGTTGTGAATAGCACTTTTTCAAAATTGGTATTTAAAATTATTGATCTACTATATGCCATTTTCTAGCATAAAAACAGAAAATTAATGAAATTACCCAAGCGATTAATACACTTGCTATTAGATCAATGGGTTTGTGCATGCCTAATAATAACCGGCTAATTTCAATCAATATAGACCAAATAATGGTGAACGATACTATTATATAATGTTGCTCACATTTTAGTAATGTTAAGGCTAAAAATGCCCAAGTTACAGCTAATAAAGTATGTCCAGAAGGAAAAGCGTATCCAGTTTCATTTTGCCAGTGGTTTGATAACCAACTTGGGATCGTTGGTGAATTGTTAAATAACTGACGGATAATTTCTTTTCTTTCTGATTGTGATTTCGAATAAAATTGTTGGTCGCTAATATTAAATTCCGTAGCCATCCAAAGTACATAAGGCCTTGATTCTGCTGTCTGCGATTTTATAAGGTTTTTAATTATTTGCCCACTTAATATTGCACTAACAAGAAGCAACCATAATAATATAATTCGTTTTTTTGTTTTCTTGGGTAATAACAGACAAAATACTAAAAATAAAATTGTTGATGTAATTATTGCCCAAGGGAAACTTGCTGTTTCCGTTATTAAGAATAAATATTTAGATGTATTATTTAATGACGCTGGTTGCCAATGCCAATTTATGGCTATAATAACAAAAGGAACAGCTAAGAAAATAGCTAATATAGCTATTGTTTTTTTTATTACTAACCTCATTAATAAACTCAATTAAGTACAAATTACTTAATATTTTAGCATAGAAGATAGATTTATTTTTATAAAATCTTATCTATGTTTTAGTTAAAACGGAGATAATAATGCAATTAAAACGTGTTGCACAAGCGAAACTGCCAACACCATGGGGATGTTTCACTATTGTTGGATTTGAAGAAATTGCGACAAAAAAAGATCATGCTGCATTAGTATTTGGTGATGTGTCGGGTGATACACCAGTTCTTACAAGAATTCATTCTGAATGCCTAACGGGTGATGCGCTTTTTAGTTTACGCTGTGATTGTGGCTTTCAATTAGAAGCAGCCTTAAAACAAATTGCAAAAGAAGGTAAAGGGATTTTAATTTATCATCGTCAAGAAGGGCGTAATATTGGTTTACTGAATAAAATTAGAGCTTATGCGTTACAAGATCAAGGTTTAGATACGGTGGAAGCCAATGAGCAATTGGGTTTTGCAGCGGATGAACGCGATTTTACTTTATGCGCAGATATGCTGACTTTATTGGGGGTGTCACAAATCCGTTTATTAACCAATAACCCAGAAAAAATAAGAGTGCTTGAGCAGTCTGGCATTAAAATTACACAGCGGGTACCGTTGGA
This sequence comes from Gilliamella sp. App2-1, assembly GCF_001690255.1. NCBI lineage: Bacteria > Pseudomonadati > Pseudomonadota > Gammaproteobacteria > Orbales > Orbaceae > Gilliamella > Gilliamella sp. App2-1. Next base: position 28,717 of record NZ_LZGR01000016.1, on the reverse strand, counting down.
AGTCGGTGAAAATCCGAATAATGAACACTATTTAGAAACCAAAGCGAATAAAATGGGCCATTTGCTTCATCTGCATCACGTCAATTGTAAACATTAATTGCTTGGTTAAATAGCAAGTTGTTTATCTGCGATTGATTTTAGCTAATATAGTAAAAATGTTGGAATAAAAAATCTCAAAATATATTTTCTATTTTGAGATTTTTTATGGAGCAGGATATACAAAATAATTTTAACTTATTGATACTGTTATTTTTTATATTATTTCCCACGTTAATATCAATCTCTATCACTGCGCAATACGCCACCATTAGCAATCTGATCTTTAGATATTTCGTGCATGATGATTTGTACGGCTTCCGGTTTGCAGTTGAGGGTTTCGGCAATAGCATGAGTCACGCGTTTTGCCATTTCTCTCTTTTGCTCTATAGTGCGACCTTCTAAAAAGTCGATAACGACATTTGGCATAAATATCTCCTAGTGATGATTAATTTTGGCAAGCTGTTCATCCGTCAATGCTATTTCATCATTATGACATACACCAATACCGGATTTTATAACTTGTTCAGCGATGTCTTTGGCTTCATCTAATGAGTGCATTTTATAAGTACCACATTGATATTCATTTAATTCTGGAATCTGATTTTGCGATTTAACATTTAATACATCATGCATTGATTTGAGCCATGCATCAACGACTAATTCTTCGACGGGTTGACCAATTAAGCTCATGTAAAAACCAGTGCGACACCCCATTGGTGAAATATCGATTATTTCAACTTTATCATTGTTGAGATGATCGCGCATAAAGCCGGCAAATAAATGTTCTAATGTATGAATTCCTTTTTCTGGCAATTTGTCTTTGTTGGGAATGGTAAAGCGTAGATCAAACACCGTAATATCATCACCTTTTGGGGTTGCCATGGTTTTGGCTATTCGCACAAAAGGAGCTTTCATTTTGGTATGATCGACTTTAAAACTATCTAATAAAGGCATAATGTCCTCCTTGTTTTTTGCTTGTTATTTTAATCAATCAGCTAATAAGTACCAATGGATTTTATATTTACTCGGCAAGTAAATTTACCATTTCTTGCTCGTCAATAACTTTTATTCCCAGTTCTTGGGCTTTAGCAAGTTTAGAGCCAGCGGCTTCTCCGGCAATCACGAGATCGGTATTTTTTGATACACTGCCTGTGACTTTTGCGCCTAACTGCTTTAATCTACTTTTCGCTTCATCGCGCGTTAAAATCGATAAAGTACCGGTTAATACAATAGTTTTACCCGAAAAGGGTGAGTTTGTATCGGTTGCTTGTATTTGCGGGTTAACATCTTGCCAGTGAATGCCAATTTTATCGCTAGTTAGCTGATCTATTACATTGCGATTATGTGGCTCTTGGAAAAAGTCTATAATGCTTTCGGCAATAACGACGCCAATATCATTTACCATTTGTAATTGTTCAAGTGAAGCGTTTTCGATTGCCGATAAATTACCCAGTTGATTAACCAAATTTTCGGCAGTAACTTCCCCCACATTTGGAATTCCAAGCGCAAATATAAAACGGCTTAATGTGGTATTTTTAGATGCCTCTAATGCATTTAATAAATTATTGGCAGATTTTTCGCCAATTTTGTCCAAACTACATAGCTTTGGTAGACTAAGTTTATAAAGATCTACTGGGGTTTTGACATAATCTTTATCCACCAATTGTTCAATGATTTTATCCCCCATACCATCGATATTCATAGCTCGTCTTGAAACAAAATGTTTTAAGGCTTCTTTACGTTGTGCTGGGCAAATTAGTCCACCGGCACAGCGCGACACTGCTTGGCCTTCATCTCGCACTATTTGTGATCCACAAATAGGACAGTGAGTTGGGAATATGATCTCTTTTGTGTCCGCAGGTCTTCTATTCAATATGACAGCGACAATTTTTGGAATAACATCACCTGCTCGGCGTACTGTTACATAGTCACCTTCACGGACGCCTAATCGTGTAATCTCATCACTATTATGTAATGTCGCATTACTTACAATAACACCTGCGACTGAAACTGGTTTAAGTCTTGCAACTGGTGTAATTGCGCCTGTTCGTCCAACTTGAAAGTCTACCTTGTTTAATTGTGTGACTTCTTCTTGAGCAGGGAATTTAAATGCAGTTGCCCATCTTGGTGCACGCGCAACAAAGCCAAGTTCTTTTTGTTGTTCAATACTATTAACTTTGATAACCACACCATCAATATCAAAGTCTAATGACATGCGTTGCTCGCCAATTTGTTTAAAATAATCTAAAGCAGCCTGTGCACCTTGACGTTTTTGAACTTTATCACTAACTGGCAATCCCCAAGCTTTAAATTGCATTAAGCGGTCATAATGAGTATTAGGTAACGTTGTGCCTTCGACAATACCTACACCGTAACAAAAAAATGTTAATGGTCTTTTTGCGGTGATTTTAGGATCTAATTGTCTTAATGAACCAGCGGCAGCATTACGCGGATTGGCAAATACTTTCTCTTTCCGCTTTTCGGCTTCTGTGTTGAGTTTTTCGAAGCCTTTATGTGTCATAAATACTTCACCACGAACTTCTAATCGAGAAGGAATGTTGTTGCTCCTTAGAACTAGCGGAATTGTTTTGATGGTTCTTACATTGGCTGTTATGTCTTCTCCTGTTGTACCATCCCCTCGCGTTGCAGCTTGTATAAAGTGGCCATTTTCATAAAGGAGACTGACGGCAAGTCCATCAAGTTTGAGCTCACAACAATATTCAACATGGTCGGTATCACTTAAATGAAGACGATCTTTAACTCTTTTATTAAATGCAATAAAACTAGCATCATCAAACACATTATCGAGTGATAACATGGGCATTTCATGTTTGATAGATGCAAATTGTGCTAATGGGGATCCACCAACTCGTTGAGTTGGCGAGTCCGGCGTAATAAGGTCGGGATATTGTTGTTCTAATGTTTGCAGTTGTTTTATTAATTTATCATATTCAACATCAGGAATTTCTGGTGTATCAAGTACATAATAACAGTACTCATGGTGCCTAATTATATCTCGTAATGAAGTCAATTTTTCTGTTATATCTTTAATCGATTCAAATGAGTTTGTTGAATTCTCGGTTGCATTAGATAGTGACATGATAATAGGCTCTTAAATTAAAACGTAGGTTTTGGGAATATCATTACAATTATATTAATTTAACTGTGATTAACACCTAGTTAAATTAACATAACTTATTATAGGTTATATCGATATTTATTTTTCGCCACCAACCCGTGTTGGTGGAATTTTGTTCAAGTTTTGTTGAAGATAATGTGGCTAAATTTCGTTACAAGCTTTTTTAATGCGTTCTTTATAACTGTCGATTTTTTGTGGCGTTAGCATATGATGTTCATCATCTAATACTACTCCGTTGACATCATCAGCTATACGTTGCGCTGTTTGTAACATTAATTTGAAATTTTGCTGATTGTTTCCCTCAGTTGGTGCAACCATAAAAATAGATACGCCAGGTGTGGTAAATTCATGCATTGTTTCGGGATCCAAATATCCAGGTGCGACCATATTGGCTAAACTAAATAGTATTGGACCATTACCAGCAGGATCTACATGACGGTGGAAAATTCTCATATCTCCAAATAGAAAACCTGATTGTATCATGCTCGCAAGTAGCACATCGCCTTGTAGTAATGTTCCGTTCAGACCTGTAACATTTAACACAATAATTTCGGTTGTGGATTGCTCGTTGTCAATATTTAGTTTTTTAGGTTTGTTGTTATGGTCAATTTTGTTATTAGTATCAAATTGGTTTTCTTTTGTTATTTGAGTTAAATTAAGTTTTTGTTCATCTTCATTTTCAAAAAGGTCACGATTAACGTTGATAACAGGATCTTCTGTTATATCAGTATTAATTTCTTGTTTATCATCATTATCAACAAATAAATCATCTTGTTGTGGTATATTTTTTTGCTCTATAGATTCATCGATAATTATACTAGTTTCAATTATTTCATTATTTTTTGTTGCTTTGGGTTTGAATAAAATCACATCTTCATCATTATCGGTCATAGAAAAGTCTTGATGTTGTTGTGTATTTTGTGCAAATTTGCTTTTTTTATTTGAACTAAAAAGCGAAGAATGTTCTTTTTTATTGATCCAAAATCCATGGATAAGCAATGCAATAATGACTAAGGATGCAACAACAACTAGAACAATACGTAAATTATCCATAATAACCATCTCTGTATTAAATTAAATATAGACTCAAATTATTCAATCATATTTTGAAAAAATCATTACGAAGTACAATAATGTGAAATTTTTATTTTTTATCAGTAATTTGAATTAAACTTCATTAGAGTAACCGTATTTTGATATTAGTAGTATAACATTTTATTTAAGATACTTTATAGCACAAAAAACAATTAGTCTATATTACTTTATTTCTAATAATAATCATAATTATCAATATACATTTTAATATCATAACTCAGTAAATCATTTTTTAGAACTCTGTGCTATTAAAATGTAAAGATACTTACAATCTATGTATATTTTTTGTAAAATTGCCGATTACTTTTAAATAGGATCTATTATTATAAATAAAATAATTATTAAGTTTACTGAGGTCATTTTATATGAGATTTAACAAGCTAGTATTAGCCTTGCCAGTGGTATGTGCAAGCCTACTTATATTAACAAGTTGTGATAATGGTAAATCACAAAACAGTAATAATAAATTACCTAAAGTAACCGTATTTAAAGTTGAACCATTGAACTATACATTAAAAATCAGTTTACCAGGTAGGGTTATTGCATCTCAAATAGCTGAAATTAGACCTCAAGTAGGTGGAATTGTTTTAAAACGTGAATTTGACGAAAGTTCAAATGTTAAAGCTGGGCAGTCACTTTATCAAATAGATCCAGCTATTTATCAAGCTAATTATGATAGTGCTGTAGCAAGTGTTGCTAGTGCTAAAGCAAATGCAAATATTGCACAACTGACTCTTAAACGTTATGCTGGATTATTAAATACTAAATCAATTAGCCAACAAGATTACGATAAGGCAGCAGCCGATGCTAAACAGGCTGAAGCTGCTGTATCAGTTGCACAAGCAGCTGAGCATACAGCCAAAGTCAATTTAGACTATACAAAAGTATATTCGCCAATTGATGGATATATTGGTAAATCGAGTGTTACCGAAGGGGCATTAGTTTCGGCTGGTCAATCTTCTCCATTAGCATTAGTTCAACAGCTTGACCCTATTTATGTTGATATGACCGAAGCGGCTACTCGTTATAATAAATATCTTCAAGATGAAAATGTTATTTATGAACCAGCTAAAGATAATAATGTCGAATTATACTTTAATGATGGTTCTAAATACGCTTATCCTGGTAGTGTTAAATTTTCTGATATGACGGTCAATGAAACCACAGGGACTGTAACATTACGCTCACAGTTTGCAAACACTGAAGGCAAAATTTTACCAGGTATGTTCGTTAAACCTCAGATGACATTAGGTTATATCAAAAATGCTGTGCTTGTACCACAACAGGGCATTACCAGTAACGCAAAGGGACAGTACACAGCTAAAATTTTAAAGCCTGATAATACTATTGAATATCGACAAGATATTCAAGTATACACGGGTATTAATGGCTATTGGGTTGTTACAAAAGGCATTGATATTGGTGAACAAGTTATTGTGACAGGCTTACTTAATCTAATCGCAGTTGAAATGGGTATACCAATGAAAGGTAAAATGGTTGGAGAGCCGGCAAAGCTAACCCAAGAAGAATTAGATAGTATTATTCAAAAAAGCATGAAATAACAGGGGTAGGTTTAATTATGGCTAAGTTTTTTATTGATAGACCTATTTTTGCATGGGTAATTGCTATCATGATGATGCTGGGTGGAGCTTTATGTATAAAGCTATTAGCCGTTGAGCAGTATCCTGATATTGCTCCTCCTGCTGTAACTGTTAGTGCAGTTTACCCAGGCGCCGATGCACAAACTATCGAAAATACGGTCACTCAGTTGATTGAGCAGAATTTAACTGGATTGGATAATCTAATTTACATGAAATCAACCAGTAGTGCTCAAGGTGTTGTCCAAACAACGTTAACTTTCGCACCAGGTACTAATCCAGATTTTGCTCAAGTACAAGTGTTAAACAAAGTAGAAAGTATAAAATCTCGTCTACCTGAAAGTGTACAAAAAAATGGGGTATCGGTTGCTAAAAATAACACTAACTTCTTAAAAGTTGTTGGTTTTTATTCAACAAATCCACAAAAAACACAAGCTGATATTGCTGACTTTGTTTACTCTACTGTGCAAGATCAGATTCGTCGTGTACAAGGTGTTGGTGATACACAATTATTTGGTTCTGAATACGCTATGCGTATCTGGCTTGATCCAAATAAACTGACCTATTTTAATTTATCAATTGAAGAAATCATCGCTGCTATTCAAGCGCAAAATGCGCAAGTAACAGCAGGGCAATTAGGCGCTTTACCATCAACAGATGGACAAGAACTTAATGCAACGATTACCGCCCAATCGCGTTTAAAAACGCCTGAACAATTTCAAAATATTCTTGTTCGAGTCAATACCAATGGCTCGAACATCTTATTAAAAGATGTAGCTACAGTTGAAATAGGCGCATCGGATTATAATTTTATTTCGCGTTATAACGGTAATGCCTCAGCTGGTCTTGGGATATATTTAGCAACAGGAGCTAACCAATTAGATACATCAAATAAAGTGGATGAAAAATTAGAAGAGTTATCCAAAATCTTCCCAGAAGATATCAAATATGCTTTTCCATATGATACGACCCCATTTGTTAAATTATCTATTAACAATGTAATTCATACGTTAGTTGAAGCAATCATTTTGGTTGTTATTGTAATGTATGTGTTTTTACAAAACCTGCGTTCGACACTTATTCCTACTATCACGGTACCTGTTGTGCTGTTAGGTACATTTGCAATTTTGTATATTTGTGGATTTACTATCAACACGTTATCAATGTTCGCGATGGTATTGGCTATCGGATTATTAGTTGATGATGCAATTGTTGTTATCGAAAACGTTGAACGTATTATGCATGAAGAAGGCCTATCGCCTTATGATGCAACTGTTAAATCAATGGAACAAATCACTTCAGCGTTGGTGGGTATTGCGGTTGTATTATCTGCTGTGTTTGTACCGATGGCATTTTATGGTGGTGCAGCAGGGGGAATATATCGTCAATTTTCTATTACCATTGTAACTGCGATGGCATTATCAGTATTAATGGCGATAGTGTTGACACCGGCTCTTTGTGTGCAGATTTTGAAAGCCCCATCAAAAAGTAAAATTAGAAGAACTTCTTTAGGTGAAAAATTAGAGTCAATACCACCATTTAGTTGGTGCTCAAAAGGAACCAAACGTTTCTTTAGATGGTTTAATCGTTTTTATGACAAGAGTTTACATTCTTATGAAAAAGGCATTATAAGGGTTATTCGTAAACCAGTAATTGCTTTTGTTTGTTATGCTTTAATACTAGTCGGATTATTATTTGGTTTTAACCGTTTACCTACAGGTTTTTTACCAAACGAAGATCAGGGTGTTCTTTTGGTGATAGTTGAATTGCCACCTGGCTCAACATTAGAACAAACGATGTCAGTATTAAATAAAACATCACGTTTTTATACCGAACAAAAAGCAGATTCTGTTGAAGAAATTTTTACTGTCGCCGGCTTTAGTATAATTGGACGTGGGCAAAATATGGGAATGGGGTTTGTCCGATTAAAAAATTGGGATGAGCGTAAACGCACTGATCAAAAAATTAATGCTTTAGTTGGAAGTGGTATGGGATTTGCTTCAACCATAACCGACGGTCGTGTGATTGTCACTAATTTACCCGCGGTGCCATCTTTAGGTATGGCTAATGGCTTCTCTTATATGCTTAAAGATACAGCAGGATTGGGACACCAAGCATTAGTTGCTGCGTTTTTCCAAATATTTGGGCAAGCATCTCATCACCCTTATTTACAGCAAGTTCGTCCTGGTAGCATGTTAGATGTTCCTCAATATAAAATTAATGTTGATTTTGAAACTGCTCAAGCACTGGGTGTGTCGGTTAGTAGTGTAAATACCGTATTATCAACAGCATTAGGTTCTGCTTATATTGATGACTTTGTTTATAATAACCGGGTTAAGAAAGTCTACCTTCAATCAGAAGCACCTTACCGCATGTTGCCTGATGATTTTAGTTATTGGCATGTTAAAAATAAAAATGGTCAAATGGTACCTTACGATGCTTTTGCAACTACTTCAAAAAGTTATGGTTCACCATCATTGGTTCGTTATGATGGTGTGGCGGCAATGGGTATAAGTGGTTCAGCTGCACCAGGCCTGAGTTCTGGGCAAGCTATGGCTGTGATGGCAGCGTTATCAAAAAACTTACCTAAGGGTTTTACTTTTGATTGGACAGACATTTCTTATCAAGAACGTCAAACAGGATCACAAACAACGACACTTTATATTATTTCGATCATTGTGGTGTTCTTGTCATTAGCTGCGTTATATGAAAGTTGGACTGTCCCTATTTCGATTTTATTTATTATTCCACTGGGTATTTTAGGTACAGTTTATGCAACGATGTTTAGAGGACTTGATAATGATATTTACTTCATTGTTGGTTTATTAACAACAATGGGGCTGTCAGCTAAAAATGCTATTTTGATTGTAGAATTTGCCAAAGATGCTCTTGAAAAAGAGGGTAAATCATTAATTGACGCAACACTTGAAGCTTGTCGTTTGCGTCTACGTCCAATTTTAATGACTTCATTTGCCTTCATTCTTGGGGTATTGCCACTCGCATTAAATAGTGGAGCAGGTTCTGCAAGCCAAAATGCAGTAGGTACTGGAGTAATTGGTGGTATGTTAACAGCAACATTTTTAACTATATTTTATGTTCCGTTGTTCTTCTTGTTTATAACTAAAATATTTACTAAACATAGAAATAAAGTTGTGTTACCAACTAACCGTTCAAAATAAACAGATGGATAGTTAGTTTCATATGCACGTATCAGTTTTTGTGGCACGTGCATTTTGAATAAGTTATTAATATACAAAAATGCGCTATTTGAATTAGCGCATTTTTTATGGTTCTAATTATGTAGTAACTAACTATAAAATAATCAGTAAAAGTAGCAAATTCTCTTCAAAAAGTGTAATTACCCGACTGCCAATTTTGTGCTTTCATTTACTTTTTTACAATTAGTTTAAATTTTATACACTTTTTCTTTTTGTGGTTGCGCTTAGCCATTTCATTGCTAGGTAATTTTTAAATCTATTCATTTTTCAATTAATAATTAAACTTAGTGATTAATTCAAGTAATATATAAAAAAAGATTATTATGATGATTTTTTTATATAAATTTAGTATTCAAATATGTTAATGTTTTAAGCTTATTTTTAATAAACAGGAAAATACCATGTCACACTCATCTAATCCGTTGGTTCGTTTTTACTTAAAAGTAGGGTTGATACCGCAGATTTTGTTGGGCTTAATATTTGGCATTATTCTTGCTGCAGTATCAAAAGATACCGCATTAGGAATGTCACTCATAGGTGGATTATTTATTAATGCTTTAAAATCAGTTGCCCCTATACTTGTGCTCATTTTAGTGATTGCATCAATATCCAACCATCAGCATGGTAAGCAAGCAAATATGGGACCGCTAATTGCCCTTTATTTTGTTGGAATGATGCTGGCGGCACTATTAGCAACCATTGCTAGCTTTTTATTCCCATCGCAACTTTCATTTGGTGACACACTAAATAACCTTGAGCTTTCTCCGCCTAATGGCATTAGTGAGGTGTTAAAAACGTTACTAGGAAAAATGATCGACAATCCAATCAATGCGCTTATAAAGGCAAATTATATCGGTCTTATTGTATGGGGCGTAGGTATTGGTTTGGCACTAAGGCACGCTAGTCAAAGCACTAAAACAATGATGAATGATCTGTCTCATGCTATTTCATTTATTGTCAGAATTATTATTCGATTTGCTCCTTTTGGTGTATTTGGGCTTGTAGCTTCGACGTTAGCAGAGACTGGTTTTGGTGAATTACTGAAATATGCACATTTATTGGTTGTATTAGTTTGTTGTATGTTAATTGTCGCATTAGTTATCAATCCATTACTCGCCTATTTAGTTATGCGGAAAAATCCTTATCCCCTGGTTTTTACCTCTTTAAAAGAAAGTGCTATACCTGCTTTCTTTACGCGTAGCTCTGCGGCCAATATTCCCGTGAATATTGAAATCTGTAAAAAATATAACATGGATGAAGATACCTATACTGTTGCTGTGCCATTAGGCGCTGCAATTAATATGTCGGGTGCTGCTGTCACTATAACGGTTTTAACTTTAGCAACGGTTAATTCAATGCCGGTTAGTGCTGGTATACATGTTGATATTTATTCTGCGGTATTACTTTGTATTGTAACTTCGGTGTGTGCTTGTGGTGCATCGGGAATTGCGGGAGGCTCGTTACTACTTATCCCTGTTGCTTGTAGTATGTTTGGTATACCGAACGAAATTTCAGCCAAAGTGATTGGGATTGGGATTGCCATCGGCGTGATCCAAGATTCGGTTGAAACTGCATTAAACTCGTCAAGTGATGTAGTGTTTATTGGCGCTGTTTCATCGGCAGCCCAAGAAAAACAAAAGGCAACCAACAAAACTTAGGTTATGATAAACATTAACGTTCATTAAATACGCAAATCTATTTGATTAGCAATTTTTGCAAACTGAGCATGTGATTTTTGTGATTATCTGCTCAGTTTTATTAAATAATTTATAGGTGACTAGTCCTTTCTCTTTTTTTGATCATATATTATTAATTTTTCATATATAACATATTGCGTTGCTTTTTCTTGAATGACTACTTATTATTGGAACCTTGTTTAAGGTAAATACTGACTTTACTTGAGTACCTTAAGCTATAAGGAGACATTATGTCATTCAATGCCATTATTCTAGAAAAAGAAGAAGCGACGGGGGTTACCTGTTCATTAAAAAACGTTAATAAACAACAATTATTAGCACAACAAGGTGATACATTAATCCAAGTGGCGTATTCAAGTATTAACTATAAAGATGCATTAGCCATAACCAATAAAAGCCCTGTAGTTAGGAAATGGCCTATGGTGCCGGGGATTGATGGTGTTGGCTGTGTGGTAGAATGTGCTAGCGATCGTTACCAAAAAGGCGAACAAGTAATTTTAAACGGTTGGGGCTGTGGCGAAACGCATTGGGGGGGCTTGGCGCAATATGCTTATTTAAAATCTGAATGGCTAATACCTTTACCCAACAAATTTACCGCCCATCAAGCAATGACTATTGGCACGGCAGGTTATACAGCTGCGTTATGTATTGAGCGAATTGTCGATTTTGGCGTAAAACCACACGATGGCATAGTACTAGTGACTGGGGCAAGTGGTGGAGTGGGATCGATTGCTATCAGTTTACTGGCTAAATTAGGTTACCAAGTCACGGCATCAACCAGTAAAATTGATGAAGCATATTATCTACAAAAACTTGGTGCAGTTAATGTTATTGATAGCCAAACTTTAAAAGAAACCGGTAAACCATTACAAAAAGAACAATGGTCAGCCGTTGTCGATGTGGTTGGTTCGCACACTTTAGCAAATGCTTGTGCACAGACTCAATATGGTGGCATTGTTGCTTGTTGCGGGCTTACCCAAGGTATGGACTTACCGGCAACCGTGGCACCATTTATTTTACGTGGCGTAACTTTGGCTGGGATAGATAGTGTCATGGCAAGTTATGATAAACGCATAGCGGCATGGAATTTATTAGCGCATCATCTGGATGAAGAAATCTTATCTTATGTCGGCAGGACAATCACATTAAACGAGTGTGTTGAAGTGGCAAATAAAATGATCGCAGGGAAAATAAAAGGGCGTTTTGTTGTTGATGTAAACAAATGAATCTAGGTTTGACTAAACAGTGGTATTTTGATAATTACTTTTAATCACTTGTCTGCTCATTTACTATAAAGTTAAAAAAACAGCGGTGTAATCTTTACACCGCTTTTATTTATAACACTATTTATTGTCATTGATAATGACTGAAATGTTCGCAATGAAACGGTTTTTATCTATTTTTAATTGATTATTTGATTATAGCCGTCAATTACACTTTCAAGTTCCCCATTCAAAAATTCAACTTCTCTTTCCACAGTGTTAGCCTGTAAATTTTTTAAAACTATTTTCATTTGATTAATCAATCTAGGTAAACGATCGACAAAACGGTCATAATACATATCGTTTAAACCTTGTTGTTTAATCAATTTAGTCTTGCCTTTATTCGTCATTAATTCATTGGCTATGGATTCTATTTGTTGAATTTTTTGTTCAAGGGCAGCTTTATCGAGATTTTTAAACTGATTGTTTTCGGTAAAGCTTTTATTGATTAATGTGACAATATCTTCAGATAAATCCATGATTTCAATGCAATTATAGTTAAGTGTTAACCCTTTGTTTTTTATTTCTGATTTTTGAAATGCGTGGATTTCTTTGTATAATTTATCATAAGTCGCTGAAGCAACACTTTTTGCTTCAACATATTGGTTATAAAGCGTGTCAAGATTATTTAACAGTTCAGGTAATTTGGCAAAGTCATCCAATTTGTACTCATTATCTAAATAATATTTAGCTATCTGGTCATAAGCTAATCCTATTTCAATGTATTTATCACTTAATGCTTTGCCTGCGGCATCAAGTTCGGGTAACTCTGGTTTAAATGCTAATAACTCAGTAATCAATTGTTTATATTCATCAAGAACTTCTGGTGTTGGGTGATAACCGATAAATAGTTTCGTTGGATTTTTTTTCACATAATTGACATCAATTTTACCGTTTTTATCACTGACGCTTTTTAAAAATCTCCCGACTTTGTCATCAAGATGATAAAGAGAAGAAGTCATATTGCCTCGTCCTCTTAATTCTTCTGCAGCTTGGGAAACATTAGTATTAAAAACGTCTAGCCATATATTACCTTTACGTGCTTTCAGGGCGAATTGTTGTGAAACATCATCAGTTGTTTTAGACTCAGAAGATTTAACTTCTGAAGCAGCTGAGGGTTGTTGCGTTTTGTTTTCGGTTGGTTTGTCATCACAGCCAATCATCAAAAATCCAGCAATCAATACGGTTAAAAATTTTTTTTCATTATTTATTTCCTTAATTTTGGCATTATAGATTCATTACGCTAATACTTTATTATCTTTTAACGATTATTTCTAATAAAATATGAAGTTGAAACGATGAATTTCGATCTTTATGCTCAATTATTTGTAATAACTCTGGCATTCTTACTTAAAACGCCGTTTATTTTATAAGGCATCACACTAGCAGGCGTGGATAGTGTGATGGTAAGTTATGATAAACGCTCAGTTACATAGCATTTATTGGAACACCATCTAGATAAAAAGTCTTATTTTATAACCTGTAGGAAAATGCCGAGTTGTTTACACTTCATGATTAAAATAATCCGTTAAAAACTCATAAGGTGTTTTGCTGGAAATCGATTAAAATTTTGTTTTTTCTCTTTTTAATTAAAAATTATTTGCTAATTATGCGACATCGCCATTAAAGTATGTATCTTTTCACCTTGATCATTTATTTGTTAACTGGCAGGTTTTGTGAGTATTTGATTGATACGATGATTATTACACTTTTTAACAAATAGGATATTGCGAAGTGTTAATTAATCACGAAACGGTATAGAATCCTGAATATTTTTTACAAAAATTTAGCTTGCTGTTTTAATTTATCTTCAATCGGCTTTCTTAAGCACACTATAAATGGTTGAATGACTGACCATAAAATGTTTATCCAATCAATGACGGTGATTTTTTTATGATATCGGCGCTATAACGCTTGTCTCAAATACAGCGTTAGGTGTATGTATTACTGACATTTCTGAAATTACTATCAACAACGCGAGGAATTCTGACTCGTTAGATCACATCGGCGGGTTCTTAAATGAAATTAGCACTTGTATTATTTTATAAATGGGAATACATTCGTTGGAATGCTATTTTTATCATTACCATTTTAAATTTTCAGTCATCTAAGATTAATTTATGAGGGAATGTGATATGCCATATAAAACACGTGAAGATTTACCTGATTCAGTACGCCATGTCTTGCCTGAACATGCGCAAGATATTTTTAAAGAAGCATTCAATAGTGCGATTAAGGAATATCAAAATCCGCATAAGCGGCGTGATAATAGTGATCCCGAAACGATTGCTTTTAAAGTGGCTTGGTCAGCGGTCGAAAAGGTTTACCACAAGGGTGAAGATGGTAAATGGCAACGTAAATAATCATTAGGCATAACAGTTAAATAATAATTCGATAGAAATAATTTATATCATCCTAATTTTTTACTAATAATTACTTTTGTGAGAATAAAATAAATTAGGATTAGATTATTTCTATCACAAGTAAAAACGGATTTATTATATTGGTTTGCTTTTTAATCCTAGTTGGATATAAACTCTGTTTATTTTTTCTCTCAATTACCTTAAACCTATTAGCGAAGTAGAACGTTATTTACAGCAACATATTAATTATCTTGAAATTAACTATAAATTGGGACATTTTATATCATCAGATCGTAAAGTTCTCGCACAGGCGGTGTGATTCTTTGCCGAGTAGAAAGTAAGGAAAAGCAAGTTTAATCATGCAGAAAGTGACATTTTATATTCATTAAATTGCTCAATATTATATTATCGAGTTTGTGCCCTCAAAATATGCCGATGGGCTTGAAGAGTTTATTTAAAATTTTCTTTAACTATTTAAAAATTAAAATTATTTTTTAGATATTTATCGTGTATGTTGATAAAGTTCTAAATATCGAAAAAAATTACTCACTTTACTAACATTAATTCATAACTTTCCTCCAAAATATACTTATATTTTTCCTGATCAATACGGAAAAAGTTGGTTAGTAATTCTATTTTTTTCCTTTTATACTAAATTTGAATTATCAATAAACACAGGTACTTAATTATGAAAAATAAAGGTTTACCAAAAGATTTTTTGTGGGGGGGTGCTGTTGCAGCTCATCAATTAGAAGGGGCTTGGCAAGTTGGTGGTAAAGGAGTGAGTGTCGCTGATGTGATGACGGTGGGCTCACCTAAAAGTTATAGAAAAATTACTGAAGGTGTAATTGAAGGTGAATATTATCCAAATCACGATGCCATTGATTTTTATCATCACTATAAAGATGATATTAAACTCTTTGCCGAAATGGGTTTTAAATGTTTTAGAACCTCTATTGCGTGGACGCGTATTTTTCCAAAAGGAGATGAACTTGCACCGAATGAAGAAGGGTTAAAATTTTATGACGATCTTTTTGATGAATGCTTAAAATATAATATTGAGCCGGTTGTCACACTTTCTCATTTTGAATTGCCTTATTATCTTGTTACTGAGTATGGTGGATTTCGTAATCGTAAATTAATTGATTTTTTTGTGCGTTTTGCCGAAGTCTGTTTTGATCGTTATAAAAATAAAGTTAAATATTGGATGACTTTCAACGAAATCAACAATCAAGCTAACTTTAATGAAGATTTTGCACCATTTACTAATTCAGGGATTTACTATAAAGCGGGCGATAATCGAGAGCAAATCATGTATCAAGCAGCACATTATGAATTAGTTGCCAGTGCTAAAGCGGTGCAAATTGGTCATGCTATTAACCCTGATTTTGAAATAGGTTGTATGCTAGCTATGATACCCATCTACCCAGAGACCAGTAAACCCGGTGATATTTTAATGGCACAAAAGGCGATGGAGCGTAAATACTTTTTTGCTGATGTGCATGTTCATGGCGTGTATCCAAACCACATTAAAAAATATTGGCAACGTAAAGATTTTCAACTTGATATCACCAATCAAGATCTTGAGATCTTGAAAAATGGCAGCGTTGATTACATTGGCTTTAGCTATTACATGTCCAATGCAATTAGGAAAAAGGAAGATAATGAAAGCTATGAATATAACGAAAAAACCGATCTAATTGGTAATCAATATGTCAAGGTATCTGATTGGGGATGGCAAATTGATCCCGAGGGCTTACGTTATACGTTAAATTGGTTGACTGATATGTATAGGCTTCCACTATTTATTGTAGAAAACGGTTTTGGTGCTTATGACAAAGTAGAAGTCGATGGTTCGGTGCAAGATTTGTATCGTATTGAATATTTACGTGATCACATAAAACAAATGAAGCTAGCTGTTGAAGAAGATGGTGTCGATTTGATGGGATATACCCCTTGGGGATGTATTGATCTTGTTTCAGCAGGTACAGGCGAAATGGAAAAACGTTATGGATTTATCTATGTTGATAAAGACAATAAAGGCAACGGCACACTAAAACGTAGTCGCAAAGCCTCATTTGCATGGTTTAAAAAAGTCATTGAGTCTAATGGTGAAGTCTTATAAAGCATAATTACTTATAGGAGAATCTATGAAAAAAGCATTAATAATTTGTGCCGCAGGCATGTCATCATCATTAATGGCTAAAAAAGTGACCGAATATTTTGCTAGCAAAGATAAAGTGATTTCGGTTGATGCAGTATCAGCAACTGAAGGGGCAAATATGATTAAAAGTGGTGATTTTTCACTCTTTTTGATTAGTCCGCAAACGATGATGATGTTTGATAAATTGAAAAGTTTGGGCGATGAAGAGAGTAAACCTGTCGTGAGTATTCCTTTTCAGGCCTATATACCCATTCAATCGGGCATCGAACAATTAGCCAAGTTAATTGAAGATAATATCCAATAATGTTAATGAAATTTTGTTTTAGAGATAAGTTTTGGCGTTTGCCAAATGGCATCGCCTTATTATCTTGCAGGATATGTGGCGTGACGATCTAACTAGTAAAAGCCGTCACTATATTATTAACAATATGGTTTTAGTTGGCACAGGAATGGATAATTGTGATTAAAAATAAACAACGTGACCTTATTAGTTTATTAGTTAGTTCTAAAAATCTATTCAAAAGTAGTGCGTGGTTAGCAACTGAGCTATCATTATCAGATCGCACAGTTCGCACTTACCTTAATGATTTGAAACCATTGATTGAAAGTCATGGTGGATGTATTGTTAGTAAACAAGGTTATGGCTACCAACTGCAAATTAAAAACAGAACCGCTTTCAACTTATTTTTAATTGAACATCATCTATTAGATCGCAATGAAGAACAAGCGAATTGTCGAGAAGCATGTCAAAGAAAACACCATATTCTTAATTTGTTATTGTTAGAATGTCAAAAAATTGATCTAGAGGTATTATCAGAGCGATTATTTATTAGTTCTTCCCAACTCAATAAAGATATTTTAGAAATTAAACACCAACTCAAACCGTATGGCCTTACTGTTAAAAAAAGCCAATCCTTATTTTATGTTGAAGGCGAGGAAAAAGCAAAACGACATTTCATTTTGAGTTATTTTTTCCATGAAGGATCGATTAATCTTTTGCAGCATCTAACTTATTTAAACAAGTTTAGTGATGTCATTAGTTTTGATTCGTTAACCATTATTATTTTAGATGAATGTCGTGAGGCAAAAATAAAATTATCCGATGTGATGATGCAAAATATTGTGTTACATCTGTCATTAAGCATTAAACGCTTACAGTCAGGGCTTTCTATTCAAAATCTTGATATGTCACAATCGACCAAAAATACTTTGGAATATCAAGTCGCTAAAAAAATTATCAATAGAATTGAAAAGGTGACAGGTTTTTGTTTTCCAAAAGAAGAACAATTGTATTTAACTTTACATTTAATGAGTAAATCAAATTTTTGTCAAAATGATTTTGATGCTGAATTATACTCATCTTTGACTAATTTACTCATCAAAATAGAACATGAGGCAGGATATTTATTCTTAAATGATGAGCAATTGAAAAACGGCATTATCCAGCACTTAAAACCGATGATGGTTCGCTTAAAGCAACATATTAAACTGAAAAATCCATTGCTTAATGAAATTAAAGCCAATTCTCCAAAATTGTTTGAGTTAGTTAAAAATTACCTTAACCAGCTTCCTGAGCTTAAAAAATTTACTATTCATGACGATGAATGGGGCTATTTGACTTTGCATTTTTTAGCTTCGATTGAAAAACAGAAAAATGAACAAAAAGCCAAGGTATTAATTATTTGTGCAACAGGTCTTGGAAGTGCTCAGCTACTAAAAAATCGCGTTGAATGTGAATTTAATGAAAGAATCAAAATTGTTGCCACGCAAGGCTATTATGAAATTGAGCCAAAGATATTAGACAAGATTGATTTTATTATCTCGTCAGTGGATCTCTCATCAAAAGTATTTAAAGTTCCGGTTTTTCATGTATCAGTATTTTTTACCGAAGATGATGTACAAAAAATTCGCCGTCATCTTTTGTCACCTAATATGCTTATTTCGGCAAATAAAGAACAAACAATAACGTCAAGCTGTTTAGATCATGTTATTGATGCTTTGCAAATGGTAGATGATTTATCCGCTGATTATTTTTACCGATGTGAACAGCCACAAAGTAAAGAACAAGTTTTAAATTGTTTACTTGATCTTTTAGCGCTAAATGAAACTAGCGATTATAAACAACAGATGATAAGACAAATGGAAAACCGTATGCGATTAGGTGATATTTTCTTTAGCCAAACTATTGTGGTGCCACATCCAGCAATGCCAGTAGGAAAATTGCCTAAAATTGGCATTGCAATAATTCCTGATGGCGTATTTTGGGATGATAATTACCCACAAGTCCACTTTATCTTTCTGATTTCACCGTCTATTTATCAAAATCCAACTCTAGCGATGATGACAAAAGCGATTGTTAACTTGATTGACGATTTAAAAATGCAAGCAAAACTATTGAAAACACATAATTTTGACCAATTTAAACAACTTTTTATCCAACTTATTGAAAAAGGGGTATAGCAATGAATAAAGAAATGAACTCTGAGGATATTCAACTTATCGCTTTTAATATTATTTTATATAGTGGTAATGCTAAAACTAAAATTCACGATGCTTTTAAAGCGATGAGACAAGCCGATTTTATTACCGCCAATCAATTGCTTGAAGAAGCAAATAAAGAGATTTTACAAGCACACCATTCACAAACACAATTACTGCAAAATTATGCAAATGGCACCAAAATCACGATGGAAATTATTATGGTGCATGCACAAGATCATTTAATGACAACCATGAGCTTTCGAGAAATGGCGATTGAAATGTTACATCTATATGAAAAATATCATGAGCTAGAAATAACATTAAAGGGCTAAATAAGGAGTCGCATAATGACAGAAAAGCTAACCATGCATAAAAAAATCAGCCTAACCAATCTCTATTTTAATCGATTTTTAGCGATTCGTTATACCGTCGCATTTTTTTTATTTTTAAATCTTTATTGGGCAACTTTTTTAATGGGGTCATTGTCGATGGTAGCGATTTTACCGTTTGCTCTTTTTGTTTTAGGCATACTCACCACATGGGAACAAATTAAACTTTATCGAAATCACTGCAATAAATTGCCTTATGCACGGTTATTTTATCGTGCCTTAGCGATAGTATTTGTGACACTAATGATTACGCTCTATACCCCTTTGTATCACTTTTTCTTTCCCTTTTTAAAACAGACACCAGTTGCTTTACATGTATTAATGGTGTTACTGACAGTAAGCCTAATCATTATCACTTTAATGCTTAGCAAGTTAAATAAAATTCAACATAATCAGGATTTGCATTTCAAAAGAATCCAAGCTTACGAGGAATTTATTAATTAGATGAGGAAAACAAAATGAATACGGGATTTGTTATTTTACAGAAATATCTGATGACGCCCATGGCGAAAATATCACAATTCAAAATTGTTCGAGCTGTAATGGCGGCGGGAATGGCGTCAGTACCTTTTTCTATTGTTGGCTCCATGTTTTTAGTATTCAACACGTTACCAATGACATTTACGGGATTAGAAGGCTTTTTTGAAAATACTTTTTTTAGAGTGAGTGATCTTTATATGATTGCTAACACGGCAACAATCGGTATTTTAGCGCTCTATTTTAACTTTGTGGTTGGTTATGAACTGACTAAAATCGAAGCGGAAGAAACTGGTCTTAAAGTTAACGCTCTTAATGGTGCAATGTTGTCGGTGTTTGCTTTTTTCATGACGCTGCCTGAACTAATTATGCAAAATGGTATTATTACCTTACTCAATGATCAAAGTAATTTAGTTTTTAATGGGTTACGTTTAAAACCATTTATCTTTCGGTTAGGTACGTCGGGTATATTTATTGCAATAGTCATGGCTATTGTGGCGACTCATCTCTATTTTTTATGTGTTAGACGAAATTGGGTTGTGAAAATGCCTGAAACAGTTCCATTAGGTGTTTCGCGATCTTTTACTGCATTGATTCCAACCTTTGTGATTGCTTTTTCCGTGATCGTTCTTAATGGTATTTTGATTTATTTTGGCACTGATATTTTCAATATTATTGCCGTGCCATTTGCCTTTGTGACCAATCTCACCAAAAGTTGGTTGGGTATTATGGTTATCCTATTTTTAATTCATGCATTATGGGTGGTTGGGATTCATGGTGCGAGTATTATTGGCGCATTTATTACCCCTATTATGTTAACTAATATGACTGAAAATACGGCGGGAGCACATATTCCTTTTGCTGGTGAATTTAATAATTCACTCGTGATTTTAGGGGGATCAGGTTCTACCTTATTAATGACATTCTTTATTGCGTTTTTTGCAAAGTCTAGCCAACTAAAAATCTTAGGACGAGCGTCTGCAGTGCCAGCAATATTTAATATCAACGAACCGGTTATTTTTGGTATGCCAATTGTATACAATCCTTATTTAGCACTGCCTTTTTTCTTAGCACCTATGGCTTGCGGAACATTAGGTTATTTGGCTATTAATACGGGTTTTATTCATCCAATCATCGCATTAATTCCTTGGCCATCACCAATGGGATTAGGGGCATTTATTAGTACTGGCGGTGATTACAAAGCGGCTATAGTTGCGATACTTTCGGCTATTTTAGCTTTGCTAATTTATATTCCTTTTGTCAAATTATATGACAATAAATTGTATAGAGATGAGCAGGTAAGTCAGTAAGCTAAATTTAAACAGCTTAATTTATCATGATTTATATAAGAGCGTATACACTTTAATTTAAGTTGATTACGCTCTTTTTATTTAAACTGAATGTTAGGAACAAGCAAGCATTAAGCCTAAGAGTGTTGATTTAAATCGATTAATATTTGATCGATATTTGAATTTTCTATGTTATATTGATAATTCCATTTAGCTAATCGTTACATATTTTATTAATGTGTTTCATGCGTGTTGTTGTTAAGTGGTGGAGTTAAATAATAGTGTTATTAGGAGATGCCATATGTTCTATCTTAAACGTAAATTGATAAAGTATTATTGCCTTATTGTATTTTTAGTGGTAGGTCAACCAGCCTTTGCTGTAGAAAACTTAACGCAAAAATTAGAGGCTGGAGCAGTGGCTTCACCTGATTATTATGGTGCAATCGCTGCACAAGAAATGTTAAAAAAAGGCGGAAATGCGGCTGATGCTGCTGTGGCTACCGCTTTTGCTCTTGCTGTTACCTATCCCGAAGCGGGTAATATTGGTGGTGGGGGCTTTATGACCCTTTGGATGGATGGTCAGCCTTATTTTATTGATTATCGAGAAATTGCCCCTAATAAAGCTGATAGAGATATGTATCTTGATGAACATAAAAATGTGATCCCTAATTTGAGTTTATATTCTTACAAAGCATCGGGTGTGCCAGGAACAGTTGCCGGTATGTGGGCAGTACATCAACGTTTTGGTAAATTATCTTGGAAAGAGGTGATGGCACCGGCTATTCGATTTGCCAATGAAGGGTTTACTGTAGATAAACAGTTAGTTAAACGTTATCAAGAAGCAGCCGAGCTTGCACCTGCTAATGGTCACTTTAAGCAATACTTTGGTGCTATGCAAGCAGGAAAAATATTT
Organism: Gilliamella sp. App2-1; assembly: GCF_001690255.1. Lineage (NCBI taxonomy): Bacteria > Pseudomonadati > Pseudomonadota > Gammaproteobacteria > Orbales > Orbaceae > Gilliamella > Gilliamella sp. App2-1. Next base: position 6,593 of record NZ_LZGR01000016.1, on the reverse strand, counting down.
AAACAGCCCGAACTTGGCAAAGTATTAGCGCGTATAGCAAACCAAGGTAGTGATGGATTTTATAAAGGTGAAACCGCTAAATTAATCGCACAACAGATGGAAAAAAATGATGGTTTAATTACTGAAAATGATTTAGCTAATTATCAGGCTAAATGGCGAGATCCTTTAGTTGCTAAATGGCAAGATATGCAAATTGTTACCGCCCCTCCGCCAAGTTCAGGTGGCGTAGGTTTAATTCAACTCTTATTAATGAAACAAGCTCTTGCAAATGAGTTCAAAGATGTGAAAGTGAATTCAGCACAGTATGTTCACTTATTAGCAGAAATAGAAAAACGTGTTTTTGCTGATCGGGCTGAATATATGGGGGATCCTGATTTTATCAGGGTACCTGTTACTCAGTTAATTGATGCTAATTATTTGATGCAAAGAGCTAAGCAAGTTAATCCAAAAGCCATTTCGATTACTGAACAAGTTAAACCTGGTTTAGACAATAATCGCGAAAAATTACAGACAACGCATTTTTCTATTGTGGATAAATGGGGCAATGCGGCATCTAATACATATACGCTCAATGGCTGGTTTGGTTCGGCGGTTGTAATAGAAGGCACTGGTATTATACTCAATAATGAAATGGATGATTTTAGCAGTAAACCAGGTGTTGCTAATCAGTTTGGTGTTGTGAGCAAAGATGCTAATGCAATCGAGCCAAATAAACGCCCTTTATCTTCTATGACGCCAAGTATATTTATTAAAAATAATGATGTTGCAATGGTTATTGGTACGCCGGGCGGTTCAAGGATTTTTACTTCTATCTTTCAAGTAGTAACGAATGTCTTTGATAACCATATGTCATTACAAGCAGCAATAGATGCTCCGCGTTATCATCATCAATTATTACCAACTAATCTTATCTTTATTGAGCGTTTTCAAAATAAAGTACCAGAAGATTTAAAAGATCAACTCAAACAGATGGGGTATCAGTTTAAGCAGCAAGATTTTAGCGGTGATATTCAAGCCATAAAAATCACTGACAATAAACCCGAAGCGGTGTCAGATATCCGGGGTAGAGGTAAATCAATTATTATTAACTAGTTGATTTTTTTAATAGTATATAGTGATGTACAATAACTCAATGATTTTATCTGGCCTGTTATTGTACCGAAAAGAGATAATAAAAAACCCGTTTTTATTAACGGGTTTTTTATTTGTATTGAGTGATAATTATTCAGAAATAATTTCAACAATAAGTTTGGCAAATGCTTCGCTGTGTACTTGGAAGAACACTTCGTGTTCGCCAGTAGTACGCAGTACACCATTTGGCAGGCGAACTTCACTTTTTGATACTTGAATACCGCGTGCTTTAACTGCATCTGCGATATCACGAGTACCGATTGAACCAAATAATTTGCCTTCATCACCAGCTTTAGAAGTGATAGTGACTTTACCAAGTGCATTAATTTCAGCAACGCGTTGTTCAGCGGCTTTTAATGTCTCAGCAAGTTTTGCTTCTAATTCAGCACGACGAGCTTCAAAAAATTCGATATTCTTTTTAGTCGCTGCTACTGCTTTACCTTGTGGAATCAAAAAGTTACGCGCATAACCCGCTTTAACATTAACTTGATCACCTAAGCTGCCTAAATTAGCAACTTTATCGAGTAGAATAATTTGCATTATATGTTCCCTCTGTTGCTAATTACTGATGGTTATCAGTGTATGGTAATAATGCCAAGTAACGAGCGCGTTTGATAGCGCGAGCTAATTGACGTTGATATTTTGCACTTGTACCAGTAATACGACTTGGTACAATTTTACCACTTTCTGTGATATAGCTTTTTAATAAAGAAACATCTTTATAATCAATTTCTTTAACGCCTTCTGCAGTAAAACGGCAGAATTTGCGACGACGGAAATAACGTGCCATTTGGCTATTCTCCTAATAGTTTAACTTGGTCAGCGTGTAAAACAAGTTGACTTGTTTTGTTACGTTTAGTGTGGGTGCTTATAAATCCACTAACTGAAACTTTGCTGCCTTTTTTTATGTAACTTAACTCGTGATGTCCACTAGCAATCACTGGCATGATGCACCATGCTTGCCTTGTGAGTTCTGCTTCAATTTGCTCAGACACATGTTCTAGATAAAATTGACAGTGTGAGATCCCACTTGGACTGATTTTTCGTATCGGAGTTTTTTTAACAATACCCGATAACATTAAACGATTATTCGTTAGAATCATCGTCCATATTTGCTTCGTTAAAATCTTCTTCAGAACCACGACGTTCATCTTTAGCTTTTAACATAGGCGAAGTTTCAGTTACAGCGTGTTTGGTGCGCATAATTAAACTGCGAATTACTGCATCATTGAAACGGAAGTTATCTTCAAGTTCGTTAACAGCTTCTTGAGTTGCTTCAACATTCATCAACACATAATGTGCTTTGTGCAGTTTTTCGATAGGATAGGCTAATTGACGACGACCCCAATCTTCTAAACGATGGATTTTACCACCATCAGTGGTTAACGTACCAGTATAACGTTCAATCATACCCGGTACTTGTTCACTTTGATCTGGGTGAACCATAAATACTATTTCGTAATGACGCATTATCGCTCCCTACGGATTAATCAGCTTTCTGTCGGGGCAACCGCAACCCATTGAAAGCAAGGAACATGAAAATAGGCGGTTGAAATCGACGAGGCATTATATATCAACTTATTATATTTGACAAACGAATATACCAAGATTATTTGAGGGTTTGTATTACGTTTTTATAAAGAAAACTTCTTGTATTTATATTGGTTTTTAACAGAGGATATGGTTTGATCTTACATCTAAAATGGAAAGCAAAAAATTTATTAAAAATCAAATTGATATCTGACGAATTTCAATATTGATTAACTATTTTACAAACTATCAAAAACATTTAAATAATAAATAAAATTAACTCGTTTCTAGAAGATTTTTTATATAAAAATGTATTTTAAAATGTAACGATTTCTATACATTTTTGCTATTAAAATATGTTATGCTTGTACATACATGTCAATTTTACGCATAGAAGTTTGTATAAAAGGAGAAGTTTGATGGCTCAGGAAACTATTTTTAGCAAAATTATTCGAAGAGAAATCCCTGCTGATATCGTTTTTCAGGATGACAAAGTTACGGCATTTCGTGATATTTCTCCTCAAGCGCCGACACATATTTTAATTATTCCTAACAAACTTATTCCAACTGTTAATGATATTAAAGAAGAAGATGAAGTCATTCTTGGGCATATGATGGTTGTTGCTGCCAAAATTGCAGCACAAGAAGGTATTGATGAAAGTGGTTATCGTTTAATCATGAATTGTAATAAAGATGCTGGGCAAGAAGTTTTTCATCTACATATGCACCTATTAGGTGGTAAAAATTTAGGTCGATTAATAGGTTAAATATTATATGAAACAGATAAAACGTCTATTTGTTATTAGTGCAATGACTTGTGTATTAGCAGGTTGTCATCTTATTAGTCATTCCCCAAAAGTTGAAGTAAAACCGTCCGTTGATGTCACTGAACCTGATGATACAGAGGTGATTGAAACGCCGCCTCAGATCGTTAAACAAACTGATTGGAACACAATATTATCACCATTTGTAAATAAAATATTACACGTGTCACTTTCAAATAATGACAATAAAATTATTTTAATTAGTGACATTCAAAATCGTAGTGGTGATTATCTTGTAACAAATCAAATTGATGACGTATTACATCAATTAATGAATAAACAAAATATGTTTACAGTTGTCAATAGGCAGTCAACAAACCAAGCTAAACAAGCGTTAGGTATTTCGGCTGATGATAAGTTTGTGTCACGTGGTAAGATGATAGGGTTAGCTAAATCAATCAATGCTGGATATGTGCTATTTACAACTATATATAAAGTACCAACTGAGAGTAATGATGCTAATCTTTCAGTCGAATTGCTATCAACACAAAGCGGAGAAATCTTAACAAGAGTGACATCGAAAGACTTCTCTTCACAACAAAATACTAATAAAGATAACGTTTCAGAGGCACATGAATAAATGGGACCATTATTGATTGATGTCGAAGGTACTTCATTAACCAATGAAGATAAAGTGCTTTTGAAAAATCCATTGATTGCAGGGGTGATTTTATTTAGTCGTAATTATCAAGATCAAGCTCAATTAATGGCATTGATAAAACAGATTCGAGCGGCTTCTTCACAGCGTTTATTAATTTCGGTCGATCATGAAGGTGGACGTGTTCAGCGGTTTAGAGAGGGATTTACGGCGATTCCTCCTGCGCAATCGTTTGCAGCCCTTAATAATCTTGAGCAAGCTAAGTCATTAGCCTTTGATGCCGGCTGGGTACTTGCTATGGAACTCATTGCCTTTGATATCGATCTTAGCTATGCACCTGTTTTAGATTTAGGTCATGACTGCTTAGCTATTGGTACACGTTCGTTTCATCAAGATACCAATATCGCTTATCAAGTTGCTTCCGCTATGATTGATGGTATGCATGTAGCAGGTATGAAAACAACGGGTAAACATTTTCCGGGACATGGTCATGTGATTGCTGACTCGCATAAAGAAACGCCCATTGATGATCGTAAAAAATCGTTGATTGAACATGATATGCAAATATTTGCTAAGCTTATTGCTGATAAAAAACTCGATGCGATTATGCCTGCTCATGTTATCTATCCTGCTTTTAATAATAAACCGGCTAGTGGTTCATCGTATTGGCTTAAAACAGTACTTCGCGAGCAATTGCATTTTGATGGTGTCATCTTTTCTGATGATTTATCAATGGAAGGTGCTTCAATAATGGGCAATTATGCCGAGCGAGCACAAGCGGCATTATCCGCAGGCTGTGATCTGCTTTTGGCTTGTAACAATAGACAAGGGACGTTAGCTATTTTAGACCAATTGACTGCATTAGATAGGGTTCATCCTGTAACATCAGATAAAGCAAAACGTTTACTAACCAATACAAAAATGACTTATTCAGAATTAACGAAAAGTTCTGAGTGGCAACATCGACGAGATAATTTAGTAAAACTTAGTGAAAAGTGGGCAAATTATGCAAGTAGCAATCATTGAAATTGATAATAACCAACATCTGGTTGCGTATAATCATGTCGCTAAGGCATTATTGCCTAATCATGCTTTAGTATTAAATCAACCTTTTGATTATCAAAAGATCTTCAATCTTGATAATATAATCAATATAGATGAACAAGATGATACGATCATAGTTTTAAACTCTCAGCATTTTTTATTGCAAAGAGTAATGGGATCGTCTAAAACCCTATTTATTTTACAATCAATTGATTATCTAAAAAAACGATTATCAAAAATCAAAGTAGTGGGTGGGCATGCTTTTGATATTTTTGCCACCGAAAGTTTGGTTATGCAAAAACTCATTGCTCAAGCTAAAGCCTTTTCTATACAACGCGAACCATTATTAATATCTGGAGAAACTGGCACAGGTAAAGATTTACTGGCTAATGCTTGCCATCAATATAGTCCACGCGGTGATCAAACCTTTCTAGCATTAAACTGTGCAGCCATGCCTGATGATGTGGTCGAAAGTGAATTATATGGCCATGCAGCAGGCGCCTATCCTGGTGCTATTGAGAATAAAAAAGGCTTTTTTGAGCAAGCTAATGGTGGTTCTGTATTGCTTGATGGTATTGATGAAATGTCTTTTCAAATGCAAACCAAATTACTTCGTTTTATTAATGATGGTTATTTTCGCCGTGTGGGCGATGATAATGAAGTCTATGTTGATGTAAGAATTATTTGTGCAACAAAGGTCGATTTAGCCGAGTTGGTCGAACAAGGTAAATTTAGAAAAGATCTTTACTACAGACTGAATGTGTTGTCGCTTAATTTACCTTCTTTACAAGAGCGTAAAGATGATATTGCGCTACTTACTCATATTTTTGTCAATGAATTTGCCAATAAACAAGGCATCACTCCACCAAGGATTGATCATAATGTGATTGATTATTTGATAGGTTATTCATGGCCTGGGAATGTAAGACAACTAAAAAATATCCTCTATTCAGCATTAGCGCAATTAACCTCGCCGATATTAACTGTCAAAGATATTGTGTTACCAACTTCAGCCACATCGCAATTATCATGGGTTAGCAATATTGAAAATAAAACCCTTGATGAAATGACTAAACAATTTGAGAAAGAAATCTTATTAAAATTATATGACCAATATCCAAGTTCAAGAAAACTCGCCAAAAGGCTAGGCGTATCACACACGGCGATTGCGAATAAGCTGAGGGATTATAGGATAGGACGGTAATAAATTAGATTAAAAAAGTTCGAATCTAATTAATAAATTTGAATATTATTTGTGGAAGGCTTGATTTACTCTTAAAATGTAGGAAACCCCATTGTTGTTTATTGTAATTTGCGTAACTACTATGGTTATAGTGAATGAATATATTTAAAAAAACAAAATTAACTGCCTATATTGTGAAACAATATTAAAAATTACTTCACAAAGAAAAAATACACATTGTAGACTATGTATATTATAACGTATTAAGTTAGATTACGGCTTA
>NZ_LZGR01000015.1:0-28884 GCF_001690255.1 Gilliamella sp. App2-1 | reverse complement strand
AGTCTATGCTTTGCACAATATCTCATTTGCGTAGCTGAGGTAGCTGATAATAAAAGCGTTGATTTCCACGGCGAAGCAGATTTAGCATCAATAAAATATTTGGAACATTTGTAATCTTTTGCCCAACTATGCCATGGTTTAGTTGGTCCAATATAATGAATTAATATTGTTTCATCTGAAATAGGTGGGCAGTGGTTGATATCTGATTTATATTTTAATTCATAATTAATACTGACTTGTTGATTATATTTTCTATCAAGATATTTAACTTTTTCGAGCAATAACAGATTCAATACATCTTGGTCTAGATGGGTGAATTTTTTTGATAGGTTTGAATCGGAAAGTAACTCTAAAGCTTTACTATTTACATTAAATTCTTGCCATTTTTTTAGATTAATCAGTAAAAATCCCGCATTAAAGTAACCTGTTGATAATTTGTGTTCGTTGAGTCGAGTAGCACATTTATCCCACCATATTGGATCTTTTTCAGTCACTACATAAGCAACTGCATCGTCAAACTGCAATATAAATAGATCTTCCAATGATCCTTTACATATAATATCAGCATCCAGATAAAGTATTTTATCTGTTTTCTCATGGAAATAATCGGCAACTATAAATCTAAAGTAGGTCGCAATTGTCCAGTTTTTAGTAGTTGGTAGGTTAGATAAATTATTATCATCCACTAAATAAATTGTTATATTGGTGTTATATTTATCGGCAAGTTGCTCTAATTTCTTTTCAAGCTCATTGTTAATGTAATTTGTGAATATATGAAAACTAAAATCCAAATTAGGATTAGCTAATAAAATAGACGTGATTGAAACAGCACAACCCAAAAAAAAGTTTTTATCAATGCCATATGCAATGTTTAATTGATGAATATTATCATTGACTCCAAATCTTATTCTTTTTTTATAATGTCATTAGCATTGAAATACATTGCCTATTTCCTATTGCATCACTCTTTAATACAATTAATTATTAATTGTTGAGTTGAGCTTTCTATACAGTAAAGAATAAAAACTTGTTTTGCTTTAATTGTGTATTATATAGGTAAAACAAATTTTTTCTAGTTGAAAAAGAATTGTAATAAAATTTCAAATTCATAGATTATGTATAGTATAATCTATATTCTAATTAACTTTGTGTATCTATTATGTCCAATAAATATAGCTCATTAAATACTATAAAACAATTGTGGCCATTTATTTATCCGCATAAAAAAGCTTTAATTGTTGCAATTATTGCACTTTTATTCAATGCAGCAACGGATGCAACTTTAATTTCATTAACAAAACCTTTGCTTGACAATGGATTGATGGATAAGAACTATGAGTTATTGATTCTTTTTTCAATTGGCATTATTGGCCTAATCGCATTACGCGGTTTATCAAATTATTGTTCTACCTATTGTCTTTCTTGGTTGTCGGGTAAAGTGGTAACTAAATTTCGGCAGTTAATATTTAACCATTTAGTAAAAAGTCCTATTAGTTTTCTCGACAAAAATCCTATTGGAGAGCTTGTTACATTAATAACATATAATACACAACTATTATCAAAAGCATCATCAGATGCACTTATTATATTAGTTAGAGAAGTAGCCTATGCTATTGGTTTATGTATAGTGATGTTTTATGGAAATTGGAAACTTGCTTCAGTTTTAATTGTTGTTGTGCCATTAGTCATTTTTATCGCTCAATTTATCGCAAAAAAATTTCGACATGCACTTATTTCCATGCAAAAAGGTATAGGAACTATTACAACTGCAGCAGATGAAATGCTAAAAGGGCATAAAGAAATTTTGATTTTTAATGCTCAAAAATATGAAAAAAATAATTTTTATTCAATTAATGAAGTCTTTAGGCGAGGTATTTTAAAGATCGTTCTAGTTTCTGGTTTATCAACACCGATCATTCAATTAGTGGCGACATTGGCTTTAGGGCTAATTTTATTTCTTGTCGCTAACCAAACACTAGATATTACACCAGGATCATTTACTGTCGTTTTTTCGGCTATGGTTGCTGTAATGCGTCCTTTGAGAGAGCTAACAAGTGTGCATCTTGAATTGCAAAAAGGTTCTGTTGCTTGTGAGTCACTCTTTGGGCTTCTAAATTCAGCAGTTGAAGAAGATAGCGGAACTATTGATTTAAAAAGAGCCAAAGGTAGTATTGAATTTCATCATGTGACATACACATATCCAACAAGAACATCGCCATCTTTAAATAATATTAGTTTTAAAATTAAAGAAGGTGAAACGGTTGCTTTAGTTGGCCGTTCTGGTGCGGGTAAATCCACTATAGCGAGTCTATTGCCACGATTTTATGATATTTCAGTAGGGGAAATATTATTAGATTCTGTGGATATCAAAAAGTACACTCTTAAATCGTTACGTAATCAAATTGGTTATGTTTCTCAGCGAGTTCATTTATTCAATGGAACGATAGCTGATAATATAGCTTATGGAGCAAAAAATAAGTTTAGTCAAGAAGATATCATAAATGCAGCAATACAAGCTAATGCAATGGAATTCATTGAAAAGTTGGAGCATGGTTTGGATACTGAAATTGGTGATAATGGTGTTTTATTATCAGGTGGGCAACGTCAACGAATTGCTATTGCTAGAGTTTTATTGCGAGATAATCCGATTTTGATTTTTGATGAAGCAACATCAGCTTTAGATAATGAGTCTGAACGATTAGTCCAACAAGCAATAGAACATTTACAAAAAAATCGTACTTCTATTATTATTGCACATCGATTATCAACAATTGAACGAGCAGATCGAATTTTAGTTATTGATCAAGGTAAAATAATTGAGGAAGGCACTCATAAAGGATTGTTATTACAAAATGGCCTCTATGCAAAAATGTATCAATTACAATTTAACACTTAATTAAAAAATATATTATGAAAAAAAATAATAATCCAGCTAATTCAGCAATAAATAATAATATTGATCAAGACTCATCAACTTGGCAAACTTTTTCTAAATTGTGGCCTTATATTGCTAAACATAAATTTATTCTTTTTTTATCAGTAATATTACTGATTCTTAGTGCTTTTGCAGACACTTCGCTTATTGCTTTGTTACAACCATTACTTGATAAAGGTTTTGTAGAAAACGATCAGCATTTTTTAATGATGGCGCCTTTATATATCTTGGGATTAGTTTTATTACGGGGTGTTGCAAATTATGGATATGCTTTCTTTTTATCTTTAATTTCAACTAAGATTGTCCTTAAAATTCGGCAACGACTTTTTAATCATTTTGTTGATGCACCGGTAAGTTACTATGATCAAAACTCTACAGGAAGATTATTATCACGAATTACTTATGATACAGATCAAGTTGCTTCTTCTTCATCTGATGCTTTAATAACAATAGTACGCGAATCTGCTTTTATTTGTGGATTATTTTACACAATGTTTACCAATAGCTGGCAACTATCTTTATCGCTGATCATTATTACACCAGTTGTTATTGGTTTAATCACTTTTATTTCTGTAAAGTTTAGAAAACTGGCTAAAAGTATGCAGAACTCAATGGGTAGTGTCACGATGTCTGTTGAACAAATGTTAAAAGGTCATCGCGAAATTATTTTATTTGGTGCTCAAGACGAAGAGTCTAAAAACTTTGATAAAGTAAGCAATAAGTTTAGACATGATTCAATGCGACTTGTGTCTATTTCTGCTTTATCAACGCCTATTATTCAACTTATCATTTCATTTGCAATTGCTTTTGTATTATTAATGGCAAGTGATCCTGACTTGAATATCACTCCAGGACAGTTTACCGTCGTTTTTTCCTCACTTGTTGCGTTAATGCAACCGATAAAGAGTTTAACGAGTGTTAATGCCGAGTTTCAGAAAGGAATGGCTGCTTGCCAAACTTTATTTGCTATTTTTGATCAACCAATCGAGAAAGATAATGGAAAAATTAATATTGATCGAGTTAAAGGAAATATTGAATTTAAGCACGTTAATTTTACTTATGCAACTAGACAAGAACCAGCTTTACAAGATATTAATTTCACAGTAGAACCATATAAAACGGTTGCTTTAGTTGGGCGATCAGGATCAGGAAAAACGACTATCGCAAGTTTGCTAACTCGTTTTTATGATATAAATGATGGTGAAATTTTAATTGATAATTATAATATTCAAGACTTTACTTTACATAGTTTGCGTAATCAAATTGGGCTAGTTTCGCAAAATGTTCATCTGTTTAATGATACTATAGCTAATAATATTGCTTATGGTCGAGTCGGTGAATACTCTCAAGAGCAAATCGAAGAAGCTGCTAAAAAAGCTTATGCTTATGACTTTATAAAAGGACTTGAAAAAGGGTTTAATACAATAGTTGGAGAGAGTGGAGTATTATTATCAGGTGGTCAACGTCAACGTATTGCAATAGCAAGAGCTTTATTACGAAATACTCCAATACTAGTGCTTGATGAAGCGACCTCTGCCTTAGATACTGAGTCAGAGCAAGTAATACAAAAAGCCTTAGAAGATCTTCAAAAAGGGCGGACATCAATAGTTATCGCTCATCGTCTATCAACAATTGAAAATGCGGATAAAATACTTGTTATTGATAGTGGCAAGATTGTTGAGCAAGGTAATCATGAAGAATTGTTATCAATGAATGGATTATATGCAAAATTATATCAAGGAAATTTTACAAATTAATAGAACAGGATTTTTACAGGCTTAGATGTAAAAATTTTTTGCTTGATAAGGTATTGAAGGGAGTATGATAATAAACTACGAGAATGTTTTACTACTTAAATAGGCAGAAAAATTTAATGGTAAAAGCGTTTAATTTAGCTATGAAGAGCCTTGTTAAATCAAAAAAAGTAAGGTCTATATTTTTTATGGAAAAATATCGTTCTGTAGCAAACCTTATGAATGATTAAGGAAGTGGGGGGATGCAATAGTAATAGTTACTTCCTATTTTTAAATCTCTTCGAGGAAATATCCTTAAGCTTTATGTTGATGTTGTAGCATAAAAATGGATTATCTTTCTTTATTAATAAATTTATTTCTATTGATGGTGTTTTATTTTATGATAGAAAGAAGAGTATAAAACAGATAAAAAACGGTTACAAAGTAATAAAATTGATGTTGTGGATAATGGCCATAAAGTGACAAGCACTCTCCAATAATTCAAGCTATCAATTTGCTACATACAACGAGTTTAATCAAAAAAATAAATTGTATGATATACATCTATATATTATCATCAATATGCATCCTATGTTTCACCAAAAAATTCTGTTCGATAAGGGGGTTAAATTGTTCAATATAACCGTTTTGATTTTAATATAATCAATGGTTGTTTATGAGGTTTCCATACTACTGTATTTTCTCCGCTGTTTATAAAGAGCTGAATTGCCCATATTGTATGTATGGCAAAGCCCTTTAACTGAAATGTTTGCCTCAGCTTCTTTTAAAATAGATACGATTTGGTGTTCAGTCATTTTTGCATATTTAAATCCTCTTTTATTTTTATCATAGAGAATTTTCTACTATTTTAGGAGGATGGTTACAAAATTTTTCTCACTGCATCTATTATAGTGAATATGTAATTTTCGTCATTATGCTAAATATTACATCAATGAAAGATGCGATATTTTAGAAATTAAGTTTTATTGCTTCTATCTTATATCTAGTTAAAAAGTTTATTTAATTTTTTCTAAACAACTTTAATTTAATATAATGTAAAAAATATTTACAACTTTTTAGGAATTGTTTTCTTTTAAAATATGATTGAGCATAAATACGATAATCATTAACGCGCATTTTATGTTTATAACTTTTAAGTGGACTAGTTGCCCAAGGTGTGAAGTGTTTATAAAAACAATAGATATTTTGCGCAAGTCCCGTATGTTCTTGATACCACATTTTTCGAGTACCAGTAAAATGAATGATATAGGGTAAAGATTTTTCATTATAAAAAAATGTTTCTTTTTGCTCATCATTCATCCAAGTAAACAAATAATTCCAATTAGGATCTATGAATAGAACTTGATGTTGTAAAACAATATTTAGCGCATCTTGGTCTGGATAGATCAAATCTTTATGTTCTAACGATAATAATATTTTATTTGTTTTATTTTCTGTATCAAATTTCATCCAGTTATCAACATTAATATATAAAAAGCCGGAATTGAAATAACTTTCAGAAGTAAGCTCAAGTCTTTCTTTATTTTTTGACATATTTTGTTTATCTAATGAGTCTGGTGTCACAGCACAAATGACCGAATCTATATTTATATTTGAAATCGCTGATATGTCAGAAAAACAGAGCGTATCTGCATCTAAGTAAATAAATTTATCAACTTTCCCATATAATCGTCTTGGAACTGATAACCGAATATACATTGAACGATTAATATGAGTTATTTTATTGTTTGTTTGAACTTTATATTTATCTAGCTCTTCGCAAGGAATAATGTAGATACTAATTAGGGGGCTAATTTTTTGTAATTTCTGTTGGTCTTTTGGAGATACATCATATAAAAAAACATGGAAATGAATATTATGTTGCATATTATTAAGCATAATGGAGGTAATAGATACACCTACATGCTCAAGGTAATTTGAATCCGTACAATATGCAATGTTAATTCTATTATTCATTTCTAACGCTCTTTAAAAACTTAACCATGCTATTTAGTCATTACAAAATTGATATGTCAATATAAAATTGATTATTACTTCATTGTTTAATTTAACGTATGTTACAATGGTTCAATTTTTTTTAACCTAGTCGAACCTTGGCACAAAATGAAAGAAAATCTTTTTATCAGCGCAACTAAGACGTTATTTAGTAACGCCATAGAATCTCTAACAACCCTTCATATAGCATTTTGCTTTGATGATAATTATGCAATGCCAGCTAGCATTGCTATGTCTTCAGTAATTTTGAATAATCCCGATAAAAATCTGGTTTTCCATTTATTTGCTAATAATGTTTCTAGTGAAAAAATTATAAGATTTAATCAATTCAATAAAGAAAATATTACCATAATTTGTTACGAAATTAGCGATAATTTTTCAATTAATCCTGATACTTTAATTCTACATGTTTCGGCATCAACTTGTTTACGATTCGTTGTCCCACAGATACTAAATAAAGTCACTTCTCGAGTTTTATATTTAGATTGTGATGTGTTATGCACAAATAACCTTAATGAATTAACTAATATTGATTTAAGCAATAAATATTCAGCGGTTGTACCTGATGTCGAAAAAACACAAGAAAAACAATGCCTCGTTTGCGATATCCCATATGGTGAATACTTTAATGCTGGAATGATTTATATTAATACGGATATGTGGGTGCAAAATAACCTTACGGAAAAAGCTTTTGCGATGATTAATAGTGGTAAAGTTTATAAATTTGCCGATCAAGATGTTCTCAATATCTTAATGCAGGGTAAAACCGTATTCTTACCTAAACGCTTTAATTATCTTACTGCGCTAACTGTCGGTGGAAAAGAAGATAATCTTATCGGCGATGATGCCGTGATTATCCATTATGTCACCGGCAATAAACCGTGGTATAAACTATATTTGACGCCACTTTATCAACGTTATATCAAGTCTTCTCCATGGGCAAACGTTAAGTTATTGCTAGCTAATGAAAATGCCCCATCAACCACCAGAAGATATGCAAAATTACTTGCTAGCCAGCATAAATATTTTTCTGCATTCAAATATTATTTACTTTATTTGAAGCATAAAACTCTGAACAAACGTTAAGAAATAATACGGTAATTGGTGTTGATAAGTTTATTAGCAAAAACATGAGTTATTGTCATATGATTTTTAGATAATAAAAGGGTATTCCATATCCTTTTGTGTTTTGATGATAACGATGCCCTATTAGCTGGCATAGACATTGTTTTAAATATTGAAAATAATAAAAAAATCAAATTCGATCTCATATTTTTATGCATATTGTTTCGGAACAGAATAGACAAAAATTGGCAACAATAAAGTTTAATTATGTTTCTATAACTGAATATATTATTAATGATGAGTTTAAAGTTGATCAAAAAATACTGAACGATTTCCTATATCAGCTTATGTGCAATTAATTGCTCCCATAATTTTAAAAGATGTTGCTGAAAGATTGCTTTATATTGATAGTGATGCACTTTGCCTTAAAAACGTAGATTTATTTATCAGGTTAATTTAGAATTTGCTATTGTAGCTTCTGTTGCTGATGAGTCATATATGCAAGAGTCGCAATGTGCTAAATATAATATAGCATATGGAATTTATTTCAATTCTGGTATCATGTTGATTAATATACTATTTTGGTGTCAGGGAGATATTACTTTTAAATCTTTAAGGCTATTAAATAATGGTGATAAATACCAATATTCCAATCAAAACGTGTTAAATATTGCAGTAGGTAAAAGAAGAATTATATTAGCAAGAAAATAGAATAACTTATTGGCGCTATCAATAAATGGTAACGAGAATTCTAATGTGTCAGATGATACCGTATTGATTCATTACATAATTAAAAATCAACCTTGGCAACAGCTATATCGTTTTATATTATTTGACTCTTATTTGGAAAAGTCTCTGTGGACAGATGATTCACTGTCTTTATATACTCGAAAGAAAATATCCTCAATCCGAGCTTATTCTCGAATGATGTTTAAAGAAAAGAAACATTTGTTATCAATAATGCATTATTGAATTTATTTAAGAGTGAAATTTACAAAGAGATGTGTATGAATTTTTGTTGTTAACAAACCGTACATTCAAGTGATTATATTATTACTTCTTAAGAGAAAATTTATTGATTAAATAATTAGATTCATACACTTTATTTTTATTTAGCCCTTTGAACTGCTAGTATTCTTATATATCTTTTTTACTTAGTTATTGTTATAGTTCTAACAGTTTAAAAGTTATTAGCGATTCAATTCCGTTGCAACAATAAATCGTTATTTCAATTAACGGCTTGTTGTTTTCATAACATTGTATAATTCCAAAATTAGTTTTCAAGTTTATTGGTATTTTAAACTTATTTTTATTAGGTGCATTTTAAGTGATTGATGATTTTGCAGAGAATGGTTTGCTTGCTCAAGCGATTGATGGATTTGTGGCAAGAGAGCCACAACGAAACATGGCAAGTAAAGTTTCCGAATCCATAAAAAAACAAAATTCTCTTGTTATTGAAGCTGGAACTGGCACAGGTAAAACCTTTGCTTATTTAGTCCCTGCATTACGTAGCGATAAAAAAGTAATACTTTCAACTGGCTCTAAAAATTTACAAGAACAATTATTTAGCAAAGATCTGCCAATTATTAAAAAAGCATTAAATTATACAGGCAAGATATCCCTACTTAAAGGTCGTTCCAATTATCTTTGCTTAGAGCGAATGTATCATCAATATGCAGCTGCAGGCGATCTTGATAAAGAATTACGTGTTGATTTAGCTCGTATTAAAAATTGGTCAATTAAAACCAAAGATGGTGATATAAGCAAATGTACTACAGTCACTGAAGACAATCCAATTTGGACAATATTAACCAGTACTAATGATAATTGTCTGGGTAGCGACTGCGAACATTATAATGATTGTTATGTGGTGAAAGCGCGTAAACGGGCGTTAAATGCAGATATTGTTATTGTTAATCATCATTTATTTTTAGCTGATGTTGTTGTTAAAGACACAGGCTTTGGTGAACTTATTCCTCAAGCTGAGGTAATGATTTTTGATGAGGCTCATCAACTTCCCGATCTTGCCTGTCATTATTTCGGACAACAGCTAAGTAGCCGTCAATTATTTGATCTAGCAAAAGAAATTAATCTCTGTTATCGCACTGAAGTTAAAGATATGTCACAACTACAGCAATGTGCAGATAAACTACAAAAATGTACTCAAGATATACGCCTTGTCATTAATCAACAACCGCCAAAAGGTAACTTACGGTTTTTGTTTAACCAAGAAGCGATAAAAAAAGAGCTATCCTATCTTTTCGATGCTTTAAATTTTTGTCAAGAAGTATTGCTATTGGCAGTCGGACGTTCTTCAACCTTAGATAACTGTTTTGAACGAATTAATCAATATAATATGCTATTAAAACGGTTGCAGGAGACAAATGTAACTGGTTTTAGTTATTGGTATGAAAGTAGCCATAACTATTTTGTTTTTGCGCTAACACCATTGTCGGTTGCTGATAAATTTACCGAATTATTAACACAGCGCAAAGGTAGTTGGATTTTTACTTCGGCAACGCTATCAGTCAATAATCAGTTAGATTATTTTACCAAACGTTTAGGATTATCTGATGCAGATTCACTTATTTTAGAAAGTCCATTTGATTATTTGAATCAAACGGTTATGTGTGTGCCCCGTTATATTCCATCACCAAATGAGCGAGGTAACGCTGAAAAACTGGCCGATATTTTACTGCCAGTCATTGAAGCTAACAAGGGGCGTTGCTTCTTTCTATGTACTTCTTATGCGATGATGAATGCTTTAGCTAAACAGTTTCGAGAGCTAACAAAGTTACCAGTGTTAGTCCAAGGTGAAACGAGTAAAGTTAAATTACTTGAACAGTTTATTTATAGTGGTAATGCATTATTAATTGCAACAAGCAGCTTTTGGGAAGGTATTGATGTTAGGGGGGATACCTTGTCATGTGTTATTATAGATAAATTACCCTTTACATCTCCAGATGATCCTTTAATTAAGGCTCGCATGGAGGATTGCCAAATGCAAGGCGGTGATGCATTTTACGAAGTGCAATTACCTGAAGCGGTTATCACCTTAAAGCAGGGGGTTGGGCGATTAATTCGTCATCACAACGATCGGGGTGCGGTTATTATCTGTGATAATCGTTTAGTGATGCGACCTTACGGTGCAACATTTATTAATAGTTTGCCACCATCGCCAAGAACACGAGATATAAATAAAGTGATTAATTTTTTATTAGCTAAAAACTAATTGATAAAACTAATATATTTAGGAAAAAGAATGAGTACTATTTTAGCCATCGATACCTCCACAGAAGCTTGTTCAGTAGCTTTACTTTATCGTAATGAAATTACACACGATTTTAAAATATCTGCTCGCGATCATACAAAGCAGATCTTACCCATGATCGATAGTATTCTTAAACAATCCGATTGTTCGCTTTCTCAAGTTGATGCAATTGCCTTTGGTCAAGGTCCAGGGAGTTTTACTGGGGTTAGAATTGGCATTGGTATAGCACAAGGTTTAGCATTAGGAATTGATAAGCCGATGATAGGTGTATCAACGCTATTGACCTTAGCTCAAGGTGCGTATCGGACAAAGCAGGCGACGGATGTGATTACCGCAATCGATGCAAGAATGAGCGAAGTTTACTTAGGACAATATCATTATGAAAACAACCAATGGCAAGCGGTTATTCCAGAATGCGTGATTGCTCCCGAAAGAGTAATAGAAAAAGTGAATAATATTAATAAAAATGGTTATTGTGCTGGCACTGGTTGGCAAACTTATCCAGATATGATTAATGGTATAAGACAAAGTGATATTTTATTACCTCACGCACAAGATCTCATTATTATTGCTAGGAATAAATGGCAAAAGAATGACGTGATTGATGTTGAAGAGGTCGAGCCAACTTATTTGCGTAATGAGGTTACTTGGAAAAAACTACCAGGTCGTTAATAATAAATAAACATTAAAAAAGCCACCAAATGGTGGCTTAATTTTTATAAACTCATTTCTGGTTATTCTTTAAATAAGCCTAAATGTTCTTTAGCATACGCTTCAAAATCTGTACAGCCACCGATTGGTTTTTCATCAATAAAGATTTGCGGCACAGTTTCAACAGGTTTGCCAACACTTTTAGAAAGATCTTCTTTAGTGATACCTTCAGCATTAATATCAACATAACGATAAGAAAAATCATCACGCTCTTGAGAAAGCTTTTCGGCTAGTTCTTTAGCGCGGACACAATAAGGACAACCTTGACGGCCAAAAATTACAGTATACATTTTTTCACCTTTATTATTTATTTCAAACATGTACTTACTATACTTCACTTTTAAAGAAAAAAAAGAGGTTAAATATAGTTGGTTAAATAGATTATATCTATTGATAAAGGATTTGGAAAGTCAACTAGCTTTATGGCTAAAAACTTGAATTTGGTTGCTTATTTTTTCACAATTTCACAACCTCCTTTTACCGTGACAGAAAGGTAATTGTATTTCTATAAAAATCGGTCAGGAAAGTTATTGATTTTATTTAATTTTTTTAATTATATTACAGCATGCGTTCAACTTTATTATGTTTATTATCTAGTAGAAGTTATAATCTATATTAATTAACCAACTGGATATAAATATGTTGAAAAATTTATTATTGATTGCTTTATTGTTACCTATCTCTGTCTTTGCAGCTAAAAAAGAGTGTGAGATTAAACCCAGTTATGATATTACGATAAGCAAAGAAAGTGTACGTATTTTTAATAAAAAAAATGATTTAAACATCACTCCAAATGGCAATGTCGTCTTAAATAAAAAATCAGCAATACTTAATCCTTTATTACAAAAGAAACTGGCTCTATTTCAACAAGATTTACGACAAAAGTTACCACAGTTAGAACAACAATATTTAAACCTTTTGTTAGAGGTTAAAATAACTTTTGAACAAGCAATAAAAAATCAATTGGGCGATGATAATGGGCTTAAAAATGAATTAGACAAATTCTATAAACGTTTAGTCAAGTTATTACATGCTTCGATTATTACTGAAAATGGTAATACACGATTTTTCTACCAAAATTTTAATAATTTAAAAAAAGATGGAGAAGATATCGGTCAACGTATTTTTTATAATGTGGTGGGGGGCAGTATTTTACATTTCGATTTCTTTAAAAATTTAGGCGCAATCAAACAAATCTCTAAAAATGAGTGGAAAGCTCAAAAACCTAAATTAAAAGCTTTTGATGCCCATATTTGTTCAGTTATTACCGATATTGATGCGCAATACAAACAAATATTAGCTCAACTTAATTAATCACCTTACAAGTAAATAGACATTAATAAAAACTTTTGCGAAAATAGTACCTTTATTCGGATAGCTAAACGGAAGCTTATGACTGCACATATCATTGATGGAAAAGAATTAGCACAACAAATACGAACTGACATTGCTAATAAAGTTAACACACGTATTGAAAAAGGTCTATCTGTTCCTGGGCTTGCAGTAATTCAAGTGGGTTCAGATCCCGCATCAAAAATCTATGTCAAAAATAAGCAAAAAGCTTGTGATGATGTTGGTTTTATTTCATTTGCATATGACTTCCCAACGTCGACTACTGATGAATTGTTGACATTAATTGACGAACTCAATCAACGATCAGATGTACATGGTATTTTAGTGCAACTTCCTTTACCTGATAATATTGATAAAACTAAGGTGCTTGAACGTATTGATCCAAGTAAAGATGTTGATGGTTTTCATCCTTACAATATTGGCCACTTATTACAACGCGATCCGATTTTACGACCATGCACACCATATGGTGTGGTTAAAATGCTTGAGTCAACCGGTATTAATTTATCAGGATTAAATGCCACTGTGGTTGGTGCATCAAGCATTGTAGGTCGTCCAATGGCATTAGAATTATTGTTATTAGGCTGCACAACAACCATTACTCATAGTCGTACTATTGATTTAGCCAAACATGTGAGTAATGCGGATATCGTTGTTGTAGGAGTTGGCATTCCTAATTATGTTAAGGGTGAGTGGATAAAACCAGGCGCAATCGTGATTGATGTTGGTATCAATCGCTTGCCAGATGGTAAACTAGCCGGCGATGTGGAGTTTGATGTTGCCGTTAAACGGGCAGGTTGGATAACGCCTGTGCCTGGCGGTGTTGGTCCAATGACCGTTGCTATGTTAATGAGTAACACGCTTGAAGCATGTGAAAAATTTAGTAAGTAAGTCAAATTGATTAAGGCTCACTAAATTTTGCTCTAAAGATGTACATTAAATAAAAAATAAGGAACATGTCATGATTACATTTCACACTAATTTAGGTGATATTAAAATCAAAACTTTTGACGACAAAGCGCCAGAAACCGTTAAAAATTTTGTTGAATATTGCAAAGACGGTTTTTACAACAACACAATCTTCCATCGTGTTATTAATAATTTCATGATTCAAGGTGGCGGTTTTGAGCCAGGCATGAAGCAGAAAAAAACGAAAGATCCGATCAAAAACGAAGCGGATAACGGATTAAAAAACAATCGTGGCACATTAGCAATGGCACGTACATCTGATCCACACTCTGCGACAGCACAGTTTTTTATCAATGTGGTTGATAATGATTATCTTAATTTCCGCTCTGCGGATGTTAATGGCTATGGCTATTGTGTTTTTGCACAAGTCGTCGAAGGGCTTGATGTGGTTGATAAAATCAAAGTCGTTAAAACAGGGCGTAGCGGTATGCATTCAGATGTTCCTGTGGAAGATGTCATTATTACGAGTGTTACGGTTGAATAATCCTGTTCGTTATTTTATCGCTGATATTCATCTAACCGATAATGAGCCTGATGGTTATATGGGTATAACCGCAGGCTTTCTGTCTTTTTTAAACACATTACCCGATAATTGCGAACTGTATATTTTAGGTGATTTGTTTGACTATTGGGTTGGGGATGATGTAGAAACAAACTTATATTACCAAGTTGCACAGGCATTACAAGCCTTATCAAAACGTCATATCAAAAAATATTTTGTGCATGGTAATCGTGATTTTCTGTTAGGTAAAAGATATGCTCAGCAGTGTGATATGATTTTATTGCCAGAAATTAACTGTTTGCCCAATCAAGAAAAAAATATTATTTTTTTACATGGTGATTTACTTTGTATTGATGATCATCAATATCAAAAATTCCGAAAAGTTATGCATAATAAATGGTTACAAAAACTGTTTTTATTACTGCCACGCTTTGTTCGACTTAAAATTGCGGCTAAGTTACGGCAAAAAAGTAGCCATCATAATCAAATTAAATCTGAAACCATTATGGATGTCAATCAACAAGCGGTGGTTGAAATAATGATGAAATATAATGCGGATATTATGGTGCATGGGCATACGCACAAACCAGCTACACATCATTTTCAAATTGAAGACAACCGTGCAACGCGTATCGTGCTGGGGGCATGGCATGATGGCGTGACATATATCAAACAAGAACAAAATAGTAATACTTTAGCTCTTTATAACCATCCTTTCAAATAATCACTTTGTAAAACTTGCTCGACTTTACCAAACTCAATCAGCTTGCCTTGATCTAAAATTGCTACATTATTAGCTATCTTTTTAACTTCATTAATATTATGTGTTACATAAATAATCGGTATATTTAAATCATTGGCTAACTCATCAATATAAGTTAACAGCTCTTTTTTTCTGGGCATATCAAGGGCGGAAAGCGGTTCGTCCATCAGTAGCAATAGAGGATTGGTTAATAGTGCTCGACCGATTGCCACCCGCTGTTTTTCGCCTCCAGATAACATTGCTGGATAGCGATTTAATAATGAGTGGATATTAAGTACATTCACGATTTCGTCAAATTTTGAAGAATTGAAGTCTTTAGCACCATAAGTTAAATTTTTAATCACTTTATAATGAGGGAAGAGTAATGCATCTTGAAAAACGGTACCAATCTGCCGATTTTCTGGAACAACAAAAAGACGATTATCACAATCAACCAAAGGTACGTTATGTAGTTGAATATAACCTTGATCAGGTTTAATTAACCCATTAATAAGGTTAATTAACGTTGATTTTCCCGAGCCAGAAACACCCAAAATAGCGGTAACACCTTGACAATCTATTTCATAGTTGAATTGAAATGAAAACGAAGCAAATTTTTTTCTAACATCTATTTTTAACATACTTAATTATCCTGCTAGCTTCTTCTTATGCCATCGATTTAATAATTCGGATAAAAAAAGGGCAATGAGTGACAATATAATCGAAATAACACAAAGTCGTAATGCACCTTGTTCACCATTAGGGATTTGCAGAAATGTGTACATTGCGAGTGGTAAGGTCCGCGTTTCACCTTGAATATTTGATACAAATGTAATTGTTGCCCCAAATTCTCCTAAACAACGTGCAAAGCCGAGTACTATTCCCATTAAAACCCCAGGAAAGGCTAAAGGTAATGTGATGGTGATAAATACTCGCCACTTATGGGCTCCAAGAGTTCGAGCAACGTTTTCAAGACGTATATCAATGGATTCAATGGCTAAACGAATCGAACGTACCATTAGGGGAAATGCAACCACAGCTGAAGCTAAAGCTGCACCTTGCCAATTGAAGCTAAAACTGATATTAAAATGGTAATTTAACCACTCACCAATAACACCATGTCGCCCCATGGTTATTAATAATAAATAACCTAAAACAACTGGTGGCAAAACAAGTGGAAGATGTACAATACTATCAAATAGTGATTTACCAAAAAAGTGACAACGTGCCAATACCCAAGCCGTTAAAACACCTATTGGTAAACTAAAGACAATTGCCGTGAAGGCTATCTTTAAACTAAGTATCAAGGTTTGCCATTCAAATTCTGTTAATAGCATATTTTATTACATGACTTACTTATTAAATTATTTTGTTATAAATCCATACTTCTCAAAAATGGCTTTAGCTTGTGGTGAGTTTAAATATTGGTAAAAATCAACTGCCTTTGTATTTAATAACGTGATGGGATACACAATTGACTTAAATGTATCTGTAGGGAAGGCCCCAATAATATTTACTTTATCACTTACTTTGGCATCGGTGCTGTAGACAATGCCAAGGGCGGCTTCGTTACGCTCAACTAACATCAAAGCGTCCCGCACATTGCTAGCTGGGGCCAATTGTGATCTCAATTGGTCAAATATTCCTAAATTAGTGAGTGATTCTTTTGCATAAAGTCCAGCTGGAACATGATCAGGATCGCCAATAGCGATTCTTTCGTCTTTAGGTAAAATCGCTTGCCAATTGGTATTGGTATTAATTAAGACGTTATCTAATGGTGAACTTTTTGGGGCAATAAGAACTAATGCATTTTTTAAGAGGTCTTGTTTATTCTTCGCTATATTATGCTCAATAAGGTAAGTCATCCACTTTTGATCGGCTGACATAAATATATCGGCTGAAGCACCTTGTTCAATTTGTTTCGCTAATACTGATGACGAAGCAAACGAAAATACAATATCCACATCTTGATGTTGAGTTTTATAAGCCGTTGCAATATCTTGCATCGCATTAGTTAATGACGATGCGGCAAATACCGTCAATTTTTCAGCTGCTATTGCTGAAAAAGCCATCGCTATCATTGCCAAAGCACCAATAATTCCAATCAATTTCTTCATTATTTTCTCACAATAAAAATAAGTTAATTTTGATGATTCATGTTTTTGTCGATATTTGGCTGTGATGAAATATCTTCACTGGTTAAGTAAAATACCTAACAACCGCTATATAAAAAAATATATATCGATATTAGCAAAATTTATTTATAAAGTACAACTAAACTGATACCAGACAGCAATCAATAAGATTTGTAGCATATTTTGATGGAATACTAAAAAGCGTTTACAATAATCACTCTTATCTCCTCCAGCTTGGTTGTGCATGGTGTTAAATTATGTTCTCTCCTGAAATTTTATTAACGTTGAATATTCAGCAACAGTTATTTACTGATCCACGGCGCATTATGCTGTTAAAAGCAATTGAACAAACCGGCTCATTAAGTCAGGCTGCCAAGCAAATTGGCGTTAGCTATAAAACAGCGTGGGATGCTGTCAATGAAATTAACAAATTAGCGCCTAAACCTTTTTTAATTACCGCAATTGGCGGTAAAAAAGGCGGCGGCACTAAGTTGAGTGCTTATGCTGTTAGATTTATTCAACTTTATGATCTATTAACTCAGCTGCAACAAACTGCATTTAACATATTGAGTGATGATAAGGTCCCATTGGATGATATTTTAAAAGCTACTGCAAGATTATCATTGCAAACAAGTGCACGAAATCAGTTATATGGTACAGTTAAGCAGATTCAAACAAGCGATGTTGCTGGTTTTATTACTGTACTACTCTGTGATAATCAAACTGAGTTAACAGTTTACATTACACAGTCGAGTATCGATCGGTTAAATTTGAGTATTGATAAAACCGTCTTGTTACTTATTAAAGCCCCGCTGATTGAATTCCAAAATGAAGATGAAATCGGGAACGAGAACTGTTTATCAGTTTCTGTTGAAAAAATCACGACTGATGGTAAATGGAGCGAAATTGCTTTTTCATTATCTTCTGGCGTCGTGTTTTATGCTAGCAAGTTGGCTGATGAAGTTAAACAATCAGCCCTAACCGTAGGTAAACAAACTACGTTATTTATTCATCCACAACATATTATTGTTGCGACATTAGTTTAGCAATATGAGGTTATCATGCTACAAATAGAAAACGCACATTTTAAAATTAGTGACTACCAAGTTTTTACCATTGAATCGCTGACAATCAATCAAGGCAGCAATATTGCGTTTGTGGGGCGTAATGGTAGTGGTAAATCCCTATTAGTTAAAGCATTGAGCGGTGAACAAACATTATTATCAGGCAAAGTAATCAATCAATTTAAATCTACAGCTCATATATCGTTTGAACAATTACAAAAACTGTTTGATGATGAATGGAAACGTAATAATACTGATTTGCTAAGCAAAGGCGAGAATGATACTGGATTAACTACTCAGCAAATCATTCAAGAAAATACCTTTAATCAAGCACGTTGTCAACAATTAGCAACACAATTTGGGATAGAACATCTATTAACCAAACGTTTTAAATATCTTTCAACTGGTGAAACACGTAAAGTCTTAATCTGTCGAGTCTTGATGCAGCAGCCAGAGCTTCTGATATTAGATGAGCCCTTTGATGGTTTAGATATAGCGTCACGTGAAAATTTAGCCGAAATACTATCTGATCTTGCTAAGCAAGGTATTACTATTATTCTTGTTTTAAATCGATTTAGTGAAATTCCTACTTTTATCGAAAATATTGGCATACTAGCCGATTGTCAACTATTGAAAATTGATACAAAGGACACAATATTAAACGATACAACAGTTAAGCAATTAACTGATTTGGAAAATATTCCCAATCTACCATTACCAGAAGCTGACGAACCACCAACTCAATTAACTGAGCAATTAGATCGTGTCATATTAAACAATGGCTATGTTCATTATGGTGATAAAGCAATTATTAATGGATTAACTTGGCAAGTAAAAGCTCAACAAAATTGGCAAATTGTTGGGCCTAATGGTGCAGGTAAATCGACGCTATTAAATTTAATTACCGGTGATCATCCACAAGGATATAGCAATGATCTGACTTTATTTGGACGTAAACGTGGTTCTGGTGAAACAATCTGGGATATTAAGCGTCATATTGGTTATGTCAGTAGTAGCTTACATTTAGATTATAGAGTTAGTTCTAGTGTTAAAACTGTATTATTATCTGGTTATTTTGATTCGATTGGTATCTATCAGGCGACCAGTGATAAACAAGCCAAATTGGCTGATGAATGGTTACAATTATTAGGATTAAAAGCGCTAGCAGATAAACCGTTTCAATCACTTTCTTGGGGACAACAACGATTAGTCTTAATTGCTAGAGCTTTGGTCAAACATCCGACTCTGCTTATTTTAGATGAACCCTTACAAGGGCTTGATTATCTTAATCGAGAATTAGTAAAACGTTGGATAGATCGTTTAATTAGTGAAGGGAACACGCAGTTGCTATTTGTGTCCCATCACGCAGAAGATGCGCCAAAATGTATCACTCACCGATTAACTTTTGTTCCCAACTTCGATCATAGCTATCAATACAAAATTGAACAGCTAAGTGAAACAATTAGTTAAACCTATTAAAACTTAGGTTAAAAATAGGAATAAACATTAAAAGAAAAGGGATTTTTTTTTGAAAATTTATCTTGATAATTGAAAAAAGTTTATAAAGACTATACTTATGAAGTTATCCCCGTTGCCTGTGGATAACTCTGTGAGTAGTTTATTGAAAAAAGCGCTAACCTCAGTAAGCATCAGGATTTTTCTTAATTTGACTGTAACTTAACCATGAATATATTTTTTGTTTTTTATCAACTAGTTATCATAAATCAAGTTGTAAATTAGTTACCTTTTTTATAAACAAGAAAGTTAATAGAACGAAAAATAGAAGATTTTAAAAGGTCAAGTCCTTTTGGGGATAATTTTTATTAATAGGTAAAATATTAGGTTGTGATGTGATGAAAAAATTTAAATTATGTTCCGAATTCAAGCCAGCTGGTGATCAACCTGAAGCAATAAGAAAAATTAATCAAAATATTGAAGATGGGATTGCTCATCAAACATTGTTGGGTGTAACGGGATCGGGTAAAACATTTACCATGGCAAACGTTATTGCTAAGCATAATCGTCCAACAATTATTTTAGCGCCCAATAAAACGTTGGCCGCTCAGTTATATGGCGAAATGAAGGCCTTTTTCCCTAAAAATGCGGTTGAGTATTTCGTATCTTATTACGATTACTATCAACCTGAATCTTATGTACCTTCAACCGATACATTTATTGAAAAAGATGCTTCAATCAATGAGCATATAGAGCAGATGCGCCTTTCAGCCACTAAATCGTTACTCGAACGACGTGATGTGGTGATCGTTGCTTCGGTATCGGCAATTTATGGTCTAGGTGCACCAGAAACCTATATGTCGATGATATTGCACCTAACAAAAGGCACTATCACCGATCAGCGGTCAATTTTAACTCGCTTGGCCGAATTGCAATACACACGTAATGAAATCAACTTTAGTCGTGGTACGTTTCGTGTTCGTGGCGATGTAATAGACATCTTTCCTGCTGATTCAGATGAACTGGCAGTGCGCGTAGAGTTATTTGATGACGAAGTCGATCGTATTGTTATGTTCGATCCACTTACAGGCAATAGCATAAATGAAGTATCGCGAATAACAATTTATCCAAAAACGCACTATGTAACGCCAAGAAACATTATGGAAAATGCTATTGCACAAATTAAACAAGAGCTTAAAGAGCGTCAAAAAGTGTTGTTAGATAACAATCGGCTACTAGAGGAACAACGTTTAACTCAGCGAACATTATTTGATATCGAAATGATGACCGAGTTGGGGTATTGCTCTGGCATCGAAAACTATTCCCGCTTTTTAGCTCAGCGTAAGCCGGGTGACCCACCAGCAACATTATTTGATTATTTACCTGCTGATGGCTTGTTGTTTATTGATGAATCGCATGTAGCTATTCCGCAAATAGGGGCTATGTATAATGGCGATCGTTCGAGAAAACTTAATTTGGTCGAATATGGTTTTCGTTTACCATCAGCGCTAGATAACAGGCCTTTAAAGTTTTCAGAATTTGAAAACATCATGCCACAAACCATTTATGTATCGGCAACACCAGCTAAATACGAAATTGAAAAATCAGGTAGCGAAATTATTGAACAAGTCGTTAGACCTACAGGGTTATTGGACCCCATTATCGAAGTTCGACCCGTTGCGACACAGGTTGATGATCTCTTATCCGAAATTAAAATTCGGATTAACAACGATGAACGAGTTTTGGTGACCACACTAACTAAACGCATGGCAGAAAATTTAACCGATTATTTGTCAGAACATGATGTCAATGTCAAATATTTACATTCAGATATCAACACGGTCGAACGTATGGAAATCATTCGCGATCTACGTTTAGGTAAAGTGGATGTACTAGTGGGAATCAACCTATTGCGAGAAGGTTTAGATATACCTGAAGTTTCGTTAATAGCAATATTAGATGCGGATCGCGAAGGTTTTTTGCGTTCCGAAAGCTCCCTTATCCAAACGGTAGGACGTGCAGCTCGAAACGTGAATGGTAAAGCGATATTATATGCTGATAGAATTACTCCAGCTATGCAAAAAACAATTGAGGAAACTGCTCGTCGTCGTAAAAAACAGGAAGATTTTAATACAGCACATGGCATTACACCAAAATCAGTACGCAAAGAAATTAAAGACGTACTAGAGGCAGGTTTAAGTACCAAGAAATCAACAGCTAAAGTACAAGCATTTGAACCCGGTAAACCTTATCATTATGTCTCTATTAAAGATGTACAGGCAAAAGTGAAAGAACTTGAAGCAATGATGTATGAAGCGGCTCAAAATCTGGAGTTTGAAAAAGCGGGTGTACTGCGGGATGAAATCAAAAAATTGCGTGCTGATTTTATTAAAGTGTCTTAATAACTCACCCAACAAGGAAAATATGATGACAATAACACGAATTGATCTAGATGATCGGTGGTCTGAAGCTGTGATTCATAATAATGTCATTTATTACGCCTGTGATCTTGCTGATCTTAAAAATGATACTTGTATATAAACCAAAAGAGCATTAGCTGAAATCGGCAACATATTGGCTAGCGCTAACAGCGATAAATCGCGTATTGGATGCAACATTATTTTTAATCAATAAAAGTGTCTTTACTGCAATGAACAAAGAATAAAATGGATGGTTGGTATAAGACACTAAACCAGTAGGTTGTGTAGTATAAGCAAGGTTAATGAAAAAGGAATCTCTATCGACATGCAAATCGAGGCTGCAATAAAAGCTTAACTTTTCCATTACCGTCGGTACTATTTGGCGGTAATTTTATAATTATATCACTAGTATCAGGCGTATTTATTGGCAAGAGGTAAAATCCTTGCTATCCCAATTAACTCATTTTGGTGTATACTTTACACACATCCTATTTTAATTGTTCAAACATTTGTCATGCACACTCAACCTAAAATTGCGATTGTCATGGGTTCTAAGACTGATTGGGACACCATGCAATATGCTGCCGATATTCTTGATGCATTGATTATTCCCTATCATGTTGAAATCGTTTCTGCTCACCGTACCCCCGATAAGTTATTTCGCTTTGCTGAAGATGCTAAGCCAAAAGGTTTTGAGGTAATCATAGCTGGTGCGGGTGGTGCAGCTCATCTACCTGGCATGTTAGCTGCTAAAACATTAGTTCCCGTGTTAGGTGTTCCCGTACAAAGTGCCGCACTAAATGGCATAGATAGTCTCTATTCTATCGTTCAAATGCCGAAAGGGATTCCGGTTGGTTGTTTAGCAATCGGTAAGTCTGGCGCAGCTAACGCGGCATTACTTGCTGCGCAGATTCTTGCTTTACATGATAAAGATATTTATCAACGCTTATCTACATGGCGACTAACTCAAACTGATGAGGTATTAAATCAGCCTGATCCAAGAGTGAATGCATAACATGAAACTTCAATCTGTTTGTGTACTGGGTAACGGGCAATTAGGGCGAATGCTTAAGCAAGCTGGCGAACCAATAGGTATTAAAGTCTATCCAGTTGGACAGGAAGTCGATCCGACAGTTATTCCATATCAACAGTCGGTAATAACAGCTGAAATTGAACGATGGTCTGATACCCCATTTACACAGATATTAGCCAAGCATCCCCATTTTATCAATCGGGATGTTTTTCCACTTATTGCTGACCGTTTAACTCAAAAACAGCTGCTTGATGAACTTGGCTTACCTACAGCTAAATGGTTTGCGCTTAATCAACCCCAAGATTGGCCAAAGTTATTTGGTGAACTGGGTGATCTATTAATTGTAAAACGTCGAACTGGTGGTTATGACGGGCGAGGACAATGGCGTATAGCCATTAATCACCCAACCACCGTCCCAGAGGATATTTATCAAAACGCCATTGTTGAACAGGCCATTCCATTTGAAAAAGAGATGTCATTAGTGGGTGCGCGTAATGCAAAAGGTGAAACGGTATTTTATCCACTTACCAATAACTCCCACCAAGATGGTATATTAAAAATAAGTGTTGTACGACCGAACGAATCTTCTTCATTACAAATAAAAGCTGAGCAAATGCTATCTGCCATTATGCATAAATTGAATTATATTGGCGTAATGGCAATGGAGTGCTTTATTGTTGGTGAGGAATTATTGATCAACGAACTTGCTCCTCGTGTACATAATAGCGGGCATTGGACGCAAAATGGTGCTTCGATAAGCCAATTTGAATTGCATCTACGTGCAATATTAGGATTACCACTCCCTAAGCCTGATGTCTTTGCGCCATCGATTATGGTCAACTTAATTGGTACAGAATTAAATCTTAATTGGCTATCTATTAATTTAGTTCATCTACATTGGTATGAAAAAGAAGTTAGAGTAGGGCGCAAAGTAGGGCATTTAAATTTAACTCATAACCAATCAAATAAACTTTTAGAAGCATTAGAGGATTTAGTACCGCTATTACCTAATGATTATCAAAAAAGTATTGAATGGGCAAAACAAAAATTAACGATTTAAGAGCCTAAATCAATTCAGGTGATTAAATTAAGGATGGAGCTATGATCAACTTTAATCAAAAAATCAATTATCAACGTTATGCTAGCAAACAGCGTGACCCCCCATCTGATGAGTACTCAATAGTATGTTGTTTTGAAAGCGATCGTGGACGCATCATAAACTCAGCCGCCATTCGTCGCCTACAACAAAAAACGCAAGTTTTTCCATTAGAACGTAATTCAGTGGTCAGAACAAGACTAACTCATTCTATGGAAGTACAACAAGTGGGCCGTTACATTGTCAAAGAAATCAACAACGGCCTAGGCAAAGCTGGAAAATTAAAAGAATATGGGCTTGATAATTGTATAATGGCGATTGAAAGCTTAGTTGAAATGGCCTGTTTAATGCACGATATAGGTAATCCGCCGTTTGGTCATTTTGGTGAAACCGCTATTAATAAATGGTTTACACAACGCTTAGGTCTTGGCAAATCGACAGTTTATCCAGTGCTTGAAAGCAATGATAACGATGATGACCAAATAAAAGAACTTAAAACCAAAATTCGCCAAGATTTATCAAATTTTGAAGGTAACGCCCAAGCAATTCGTTTAGTGCATACTATATTACGCCTCAATTTAACTTATTCACAAATTGCCTCGATTCTGAAATATTCTAGACCAGCTTATTGGTCTAAGCCGGTGCCTGTTGAATTTTCTTATTTAATGAAAAAACCGGGCTATTATTTATCAGAAGAACCATTTATTGAGGAACTTTCTAAACAACTTGATATCAAACCATTTCATCGTTATCCATTAACTTACATTATGGAGGCTGCCGATGATATCTCATACTGTATTGCCGATCTTGAAGATGCGGTTGAAAAGAAAATCTTAACCGCAAAACAGCTTTACTCATATTTAGCTGAGGAATGGGGACCGATTAAAAAAGGTGATCTGTTTGATACTGTTGTCAATGACTCTTACAAAAAACTAGAGGAAAATGAATACAATGCAATCGGCATCGATCAATTTTTTATGTACTTACGCGTCAATACCATTGCCAATCTGGTACCGCACGCAGCCAAACGATTTATTAAAAATATTAAAAAAATTTATGACGGGGATTTTGATCATGCCTTACTTGAAGATCATGGTGACAAATATAAATTACTCAATATTTTTAAAACAGTGGGATCTAAGCATATATTTAATCATGAGTCGGTCGAAAATATTGAACTGCAAGGATACCGAATTATTAGCGGATTGCTCGATATTTATAGCCCACTGCTTGATATGTCATCTGATGACTTTTTAAAGTTGGTTGAAGATGAATATCACAAAGATTATCTCATTGAAACGCGCTTATATCATAAATTATCATCAAAACATTGTGTCGCTTATAAACAAGCAATTAGCAAACTGCATAAAGATAACACAGATTATGATTGCAAGGAATTTTATTACCGGTGTCGCTTATTACAAGATTATATTAGCGGGATGACTGATCACTTTGCTTATGACGAATATCGCAAGCTAATGGTGACATTCTAACTCGTAGAAATTGATTAATAGCTGGCACTAATAATACGCATTAGCACCATATTAGTGCACTATAAGATATTCATATATTCAAAAAAATCTTAATTACTAATATTTTTATGTAGACAAACTATACGACTAAGCCTAAATTTTTAGAGCAACTGCCTTCTATTTTCTTTTATAAATTTTGCTTCAATAACTCCATTTAATACAAGTTATTTTTTGGCATGCTCTTTGCATCATTTATTTTGTAATCTCATATTTATTAGGAGCGATTGATGAAACTAGTCACCGTAGTTATAAAACCGTTTAAATTAGAAGAAGTTCGAGAAGCTTTATCCGACATAGGTATCACTGGATTAACCGTTACCGAAGTCAAAGGTTTTGGACGACAAAAAGGCCATGCAGAGCTATATCGTGGCGCCGAATATAATGTCAATTTTCTACCTAAAGTTAAAATTGACTTAGCCATTAGTGACGATCAGCTTGACGAAGTCATTAGTACCGTGGCTAAAGCAGCACATACGGGCAAAATTGGCGATGGTAAAATTTTTGTCTCTACAATTGAGCATGTAGTACGTATACGTACTGGAGAAATCGATGACACAGCACTGTAACTTACTGTCAAGGATATCGTTATGTTGAAAAAATTTATTTTTTCTTTAGCTATTTTATTTTCAAGTTCTGCTTTTGCTGATGAAGCCGGCATAGTTGATAAAGCCGATAATGGATTTATGATGATCTGTACTGCCTTAGTACTTTTTATGTCTGTGCCTGGTATTGCTCTGTTTTATGGCGGTTTATTACGTGCTAAAAACGTGTTATCGATGTTATCTCAAGTCCTTGTAACCTTTTCACTGATTGCCGTATTATGGATTACTTATGGTTATTCACTCTCTTTTGGTGAAGGAAATTGGTTTTATGGCAATTTTAACCACTTTTTATTAACGGGTATTGGTATTAAGGATGTGTCGGGATCGATCTATGAACTCATTTGGGTGGCATTTCAGGGATCATTTGCTTGTATTACCTGTTGCTTAATTCTAGGTGCCTTCGCAGAAAGAATGCGCTTTTCAGCTGTATTAATCTTTATGGCGTTATGGTTTACATTTTCGTACATTCCCATGGCACACATGGTATGGGGGGGCGGAATTTTGGGCGATGAAGGTGCGCTTGATTTTGCTGGTGGTACGGTTGTGCATATTAATGCGGCAATTGCTGGAATTGTCGGTGCTTATTTAATTAAAAATCGTCTTGGTTATAACCGTGAGCCACTAAAACCATTTAACTTACCTTATGTCTATCTTGGCGCAGCAATTCTTTATATTGGTTGGTTTGGTTTTAACGCAGGATCATCAACGCATGCTGATGAAATTGCAGGTTTAGCCTTTATTAATACTATTGCAGCAACATCTGCTGCGGTTTTAGCTTGGACATTAGCTGAATGGGTTTTACGAGGCAAACCATCATGCCTAGGTTCAGCATCAGGTGTAATAGCGGGGTTAGTTGGCGTAACACCCGCAGCAGGCTTTGTTGGAGTAGGTGGAGCTATGTTAATTGGGCTTATTTGTGGTTTTGCTGGTGTCTGGGGTGTATCAACACTCAAAAGAATTATAAAAATTGATGATACCTGTGATGTATTTGGCGTACATGGTGTATGTGGCATTGTGGGCTGTATTTTAACCGGCATATTTGCATCAAAATCATTAGGTGGTATTGGTTATGCCGAAGGCATTACTATGATAAGCCAAGTCGGGATTCAATTAATGAGCATTATAACGTGTGTAATTTGGACAGCAGTTATTTCTTTTGTTGCTTATAAAATTGCAGATCTTTGTGTTGGCTTGCGTGTTTCAGAGGAGCATGAGCGAGAAGGCTTAGATATTAACAGTCACGGCGAAAGTGCATTTAATAGTTAATCACTAAGTAAAATTGTTATTAATTAACTTTTACACATAAAAATGATTGAAATGAAATATAATTTACAGGGAAGAACCCTGTAAATTATGGCTTTTATTAATTATTGTTAAGTAAATATTTTTTTAATCATCCCAAAGCATAATCGCATTATCTTCAGTTAAGATTAAAGGTGGAGCAAAAAGGTACTCTTTTACTTTAGTCGGTAAAACTTGCATATCATTAAAATTAAACTGCAATTCAGGATAAACATTAGCAATTGCTTTTATTCGAGTATTTAGTAATTCCTTTACTTTATTAGATTCTTTGGCAATAGCGAGTTCATCTTTCAGTATGCCAATTTGTTTTTTATGATGTTCTGATTCAAATATCTCTCGAAAAACAAAAGAAAAACCTCCTTTATTATTGCCTCTATTATTATCGTGATATTCCCTATATTCAGAATGATGTAATTTAAGCTCTTTAACACGTAAGGCAATAATTTCGTCGATATGATCGGTATAATAATTTAAAGTAGGATCCAAATAAGCCAGTGTTCTATGTTCAGGTATTGAATTATTACTATGTACTAAGGTAAATAAAGGTTTTTTATATGTCTTCATTCTGTAACTTCCTTTTTAATTAAGATAAAAAGATAACAAGACCTTTAATAACGAAAAGCGATTGTTACTTTTCTATGTAAAGATGTTTCAGGTTAACATAAAGCTTTAATGTTAAAATAAATAGTTAAGATATTTAATTTTATTTTCTGTTCGTTGTTCAAATTAATGGATTTAAATTTTCAAAGCACAAAAACTTAAAAAATAAAACACCATTAGTAACAACTTCTGCTTGGCAAAAACGCAATAAACTATTGTATTTTTGCAAACAGCTAGATACTTATTATTGTCTTCTTTATTATTACTACTGGTAAGCGATACCAAATGGGAAGACAATTTGAACATACTGTGTAATACACTAATAATATAAAATATTTAATCATTTTC
>NZ_LZGR01000014.1:0-16158 GCF_001690255.1 Gilliamella sp. App2-1 | reverse complement strand
CACCGCATTTTTTGGTGGTGACGACATTATCACACCAATATAACTATCAGGAGAACGATTAGCGAGTTCGATTTCATCTTCTTTTTCCAGTATTGCGATTTGTCTGTTGAATGAATCTTCAATCGAAGTTCGGTACTGCTCCATTAACTGTAAAATTACCCGCTTTTTAAACATTACTGGTTGATAATAATTAAATTGATTTTTCAATAACGGGTTGATCGTTTGGATCATGTTTTCTGCTCGTTGTTCATAGATTTTCGTTGCTTTATCTAAATCGTCAAAACCATCGATTAATTCTTCTGCTAAATTCACTTCTTCTGCGGTTAATGGTATTTCGTTAATCATATGCAGGTGCGATACCCGTTGCGAGTTGAGCTCTTCGGCGATACCGAAGGTGTCTTCTAATACGACCCCGCAAGAAATAGCCCTGTCACCTTTGTATAATCGGTTAACATGACTGGCAAATCGGTGTTTTTGCTCTGCAAAACTTTTAAATGGATGGGCCGATTTAAAATGCGCCAGACCTTGCTCTCCAAAACGAAACTCGAGCACTTTGCTTTTATCATTATCATCATGTTCATGACTATAACCAAAAATATCTTTAAACGGCACCGCTCGGTTACCGGTTGCCTCAGACGGTGAGTCTTTGAGTTTTTGTATATCAATTTTGGTAAAACGCGATAACACTTGGCTATCTTGTTCTTTGAGATAATCGTCGAGGGTCTTTTTGGGCCAAGGTTGTGAAGAATAAGCCACCCACGCTTGCGTAAAGCGCTTATCATCAAGATGAATAAACGAGGCTGGAATGGTGTGACAGGCATCTTTACACGCCTTTGATAATGGTCTTGGCTGGGTATGGGGCAGTTCGTGGGCGTCTTTTAAACGTAGTGCCCCATCAATGCATTCATATGCGTCAATTATTCGGCTCTCAATATCATCACCTTGTTGTTGCATCACATAGACATAACCGTTACGCAAAGTGCGAAATACATAGTCATAATATTCTAAGGGAGCTTCTGGCATGCGATGTTTAAAATCTAACGTTTTAGCATAATTTGCCAGTTCTTGATAAGTGCGGTTAACCTGTTTAATTTTATTGAATTTTGTTTTTATCACGGCTTGACGCAATAAAAAGACCGGTAATCCTGTTCGCTCACAGGCAGGGCAACGACCGGCGGCTTCGTTTTTATATTGTATCGCGATGTTGGCTATTTTTTGCATCTTACGCTCTTTAATGCTTGTCTTATTTGTTATTCATTAATAGAAAGTGATGGGCTTTCAAGGTTAATATGGGCGTCAATAACCTGTTTTGACAATGTGCTCGGCACTTTTTGCGCTTTGGCAATTTGTTCAAGCACGTTAGGATGCTGAGTAAAAGCAGTTTGGTACCTTAAGCCATTTAATCCCCAAAATAAGATATCGGTAGCCTCAGTTAAACCTAATTGATACGCTTGCTCAACCAGTTGCGTTGAGTGCAAAATGACTTGGTTATGGAATGGCAAATTTTTTTGCTCATCAAATTGCGTTCGATTATTTGCCCATGCCTTAACAAGGGTTCGAATCATTCTCAGTTTTTTTAAGCGCTGACAATACTGAGTACTCCAACGGTCTGGCGTTTCCAGTTCACTATCGGCCGTGAAACGAATAAACTGCCCAGCCTGAATGGACGGATAATAATAGTTTTCAATTTGAGCAAATTGCGATTTTAGCCATGCGGTGTCTTGGTCGGTAGCTACTTCGTGAAAAAATTGCATGCGAAACGGTTCAAAGAAAGGATAATAAGGCTGTTGCAATATTTTAGCGATGTTATTACCTATAGTTATCAGCTGTTTTGCCAATATCGCCGGTTTAAGGGGGCTAACAATATAAGCGCAAATATAACGCTTTGACCAAAAACATTCGATTTCAGCCTGTTTACCAATTTCATCCAGGATGGGACTGTCTAAAAACTCATGGGGCTCTGCCAGTTTAATCAGTGTCGGGCATATGCTTGGATCATAATCTAAATCGGTACGTAATACCTGAGTGAGTTTCTGTTCACCAAATAGTTTGTCTTCACCAAATTGATTCACTAATGAGTCGTGTGATAATGGGTTTATTGAATTAAGTGCCACTAAATTATCGACTAGTAAATAGCGATAGTTGTTAAAGTTATTTTGATTATTTAATTCAGTAATCATTTTCAATCCGTTTCTGCGCAGCGTTTTACATTCAGTTCACTTGATGTTAATTGAATGGTTCTGGTTTGGCTCGCCGGTCCCATCTTTTGCTGTACATTACATTTAAGATAGATATTATCCTGTGTACCCAGTTCAATGCCTTCACTGCTGATTTTGATATAAGAGCCACCACAAATGAGGGTAATGTTATCTTTGGCGGTAATGGTCACCTTGCCATCCACACTATCCACTTTGATATCTTGCTTGGCAGCCATGTTGAGGTTGGCATTTTGGGCTTGCAGGTCAATATCACCTTGGTTGGCAAACAGTTTCATGCCTGATTTTTGGGCAAATAAGCCAATAGCCTCGCCCGATGAAACAGTGACGTTGTTTAAAGCGTTAATATCAGTTTGATGTTCGCTGGTTAAGGTGAGGCTGTTAGCTGTTGTCAGTTGGATGTTTTC
Source organism: Gilliamella sp. App2-1 (assembly GCF_001690255.1). Taxonomy (NCBI): domain Bacteria; kingdom Pseudomonadati; phylum Pseudomonadota; class Gammaproteobacteria; order Orbales; family Orbaceae; genus Gilliamella; species Gilliamella sp. App2-1. The sequence goes on along the minus strand of NZ_LZGR01000014.1, from coordinate 13,535 downwards.
AGGGCTGGTTAAGGCAATGCCTTCTTGCGCATAGGCCAGTAGGCCACTTTGGGTTAGCTGAGTTAAGTTGGCTTTAAGTTGGTCTTGGCTGTCGGTATCTGCGCTGTGCGCCTCGGACTGGGTAGCGGCATTTTGTAGGGCTTTGGCAATGGATAAGGCATTTTCAATTTGGCTTATTGCCGCTTGCATATCGAGCTGTTTACCTTGCGCTTTGGGCTGGGTTTGCGTGGTTAGGTATAAGCCTTTGTTGGCGGCAATTGCGCCCCATTCATCAGTGCGCAGTTCAAAGCCTTCACCGCGGGGTTGTTTTTTTTCGTTAACTAAGTGACCGATATTAAGTTGGGTTTTGCCGTATTCGGTAGCCAGTTTAATATGCTCTTGCCCGCGTTTATCATCCATGCGCAGTTTGTTATTAGCCGGCGTGCGAATCACATTGCGGTGTTTGTTAATGGTGGTAACATGGTCGGGGTGAGCACTGTCATGCATCGCATGAGCGATATACGGCCTATCGGGATTGCCCTGCATAAAGGCGATGGCTACTTCAGTGCCGTCAATTAACGGGAAGTGAAAGCCATAGGTGTTACCCGCATACGGTTTGGCTAAGCGTACCCATAAGCTTTCCGTGCCATTTTTCCACTCTTTTAAATCAAAGTTAAATTTAACCCGATAGCGCCCTTGCGGGTCAATATAGCCATAGGTGTCATGATTAGGACTGGTGACACGGGCAGGTAAAGTGCCACTGACTTGTGGCCAGCGTATAGGCGCAGGGCGATAGGGTTTTAAGGCTTGATAGGGAATAGCGGTAAAGGTGAGTGCATAGGCATCAGTGCGGTTACCTTGCCCCTGTACCGTTAAAATGATGATACCGTCATTAATATCTGCCAGCGGGCTGCCGTTGAGGTTAATCCATTGGCCGGGAGCAAGGTTATAGTGATTACTCTTGCCTTTGAGAATAATTTGCTGGCTAATCGCCTGTTCATGGCGAATACGGGCATACCACTGACCGCTTTCAATCTGATTATCGTGAGTGTTATTGTCATTATCACGATTATCATTATTATCATCACCGTTATTATCGCCACGAGTTTGCGAGTTGTCTTGTCCGTGGCTATCTAAGCCTTTATAGTGCTCAGCATAACGATAGTCGCTGCCATAGGTGGTGCGGTCTTTGGGTTGGGTGTTAACTTCCCCCTGTAAATCAGCGAGGGCATCACGGTAGTGATAGTCTTGTACCTTGACTGAGGAGACCACCACTTCACTATGCAAGGTGATATCCCACACACTTTCAACGCCACTATCCGCCATGCCACTGGGCGGTTTATCGTCGATATCATCCACCTGCGCATAGCCTTGCTCATAATCACTTAGCACCATCACATCACAGTGGTGCTCAGCATGCGTTTCAAAGCGAAACCAGATACCGACATCAGCCAATAAGCGTTGAATAAATTCAAGGTCACTCTCTTGCCACTGCGTGATAAACTCCCGCTCAGGATAGCTCTCTTTTAACTCTAGACGGTAATCAATGCCCGTTAAACCATGACTGCGCAGCACTTCTTCAACTACACTCACCACGCTTTGCTGTTGAAATATGGCACTATGTTGCCCAATAGCCAGCCGTGCTAAACACGAAGATAATACCACCTGATAATGAGCTTCCTCTTTATTGACCGATAACTGACTAAACTCAGTAATCACCCCATGCAAGGTGCGTTTATCATTCACCGACGGTAAGTCACTTAATGATGAGATTGTTGACATTACGCTTTGATACGGTTGATGGATAACAGGATTAAAAGAGAATGTGGCTTTTTGATTAAGCACTGAATCAATGGATAACGCTTTGTCAGAGCTGGTAAAAGTAATCACATAACGCCAAGGCTGGTTTAACGACTCATTACCGTCAACATGCCAAACCGAAATCGGCGAGCGCAGCCCCTCAACAGTTAAGCTATAGCGATTATGGCTAACGCCCCCTAAACCCGCCATTAAATCGCTAAACCTTCACCCAGTTGCTCCAGAAGACGATTAAGTTCATTTGACATATTGTTCTCCTGTAAATTCTCTTTTACTTTTATCGTAGTGTATTTTCTACTTTTGGGTTGTACTATTTTAGGGGATAGGTACACTATTAATATCTATCATCGCATATTTCTGAGCGCTAGAATCGTATTGCTTGTCTAATATTGTTAATGTTTCTTTTATTGTTGCTGTGTATTGTTCTAGTGATGCATTATCCTTATTTCGCTTTAAGCTGTTGTCCACTAAGGTAAATGGCTTTTAGGCTGGCATTTTCTTTAATTTGCTTAAAATCAAACCAATCCCAACAACTCACTTTCTTCACACCTTCGCTTCTTCGCTCTTGGTTGATAACCAGCAATCAACCTTCTCCGTATGACCAGTTATTAAAAGCATTCCCTCTAATCCATTTAATTATTTCACCGTGCTTTTTACTACTATAACTCACCTTAAACCAGACATCAGAGCTGGACTCTTTATTCCAAAACACATCCAAAATTTTGACCAAATCGTTTTGCAATAAATACATATCTGAGAACCGACCATTGGTGGAATCATAAAAACTAATTTTTTCTTGCTGAATATAAGATTTGATACTAGGTTTTATGGTCGATTTATTTAATAGTGCTAATAAAGCCTTTTTACCATAAAAAGTAATGTTTCCTTTTGAATCAATGATATCTAATCCGATAAAACCTTTAGAACGTACTTTTGCCATACGTTGATAAATTTGTGACGTTTTAAAACGGTATTCTTTTTTCTTATTCGCCATAATAAGGGTATAATTATCATATGAGGCATAACGTCGATAAAAACTGATATCATCTATTTTACCGACAAACACATCAAATTCTTTATCAGCTAAAAATGTATTCGTTTTTTGGAAAATAGATATCATAGAACACGCTATATAAGTGAAAATCAGGAACTGAATTTTCAAGTTCACTGTCACCAAATCCATCTTTGATAATATGTTTATCGCCACAATAGGAGTATTTGACTTCCCGACCATTTCGAAAAAAATGGCTAATATACGAGCAGTTAATTATTAAATCATTATTTTTGATCGTAATAGGAAAATATCCTTCAGTTGGCACCGAGGACGGCATAATATAATAAAGAGCAGGTTTATTATTCCATGTATCAAATCGAATATTCCCCATATTCCTATTACATTTTTAAATAATCTATTGAAATTTTTGGCATGTACTTCTAATATGCCTTTTTTTAAATTGGTCCCTTTTTCAGCACTTTCATCATCACAAAGGTAATTTGTAAACTGATAAGATTTAGAATTAATACGAAACCAAGCCTCGTCTACAGATGTTTTATTTAAACAAGGCTCTTGAGCATAACAAATAACACTGGTTGTCACCATGGCTATTAATAGTGTTATTTTTTTCATAAAAATCTGATTCCTTATTACTATTTTTTATTGTAAGTTTTATTAATATATTTTTTTACTTCTGTTGCGGTTTTATATTTGAAAGAAGATATAGTCGAATCAGACATACCTTCCATTCCAGTTAACTCTCTATCATGATAAAGAGTCATATTTTTGACAAATTTATTCTCTTTATTATTTGATTTGTTATATGCATATACTTGATACAATTTTCCATATGTACCAACTCCACGACTATTTATTTCCCATGAAATAATAACAAAAACAGTTTTATCTTTTAGCACCTTATCAAAAAATACTGACTCAACTTGTGGCTCTCCGCCTTCTATTTCATAGTCGTCTATTATTTGAAATTTTTCTAATTTAAAATCATCTAGATATTTCAAAACAAAATCAACAGAACCATTATCTTTTCTAGTAAAAAATAATTCTCCATTTTTATACCAAGATATATTAAACGGCCCATGTATAATAGTAGCACCTTCTTCACTAAAGGCTAAAGATGAAAAAATTAACCCAAAAACAAGCCATAACACACCTATTTTTTTTAACATCTTTTTACTCCTCATCTAAACCAAGTAATCTAGCAAGCCGATTAAATCTTTGTTTCCTATCATTATATCCATTTTGACCACCATTAACGAGCTGAGTTACTTCTTGCACTGTTCCTGATTTAGCAAGGTCTTTTAATTTAACAAAATGATTTATATCGCGATTGGGTCTACCTGTTTTAGTAAACCAAAATACAAAGGCTGATTCAATTCCATATTGTGTTGAACTTATTAATAAATCAGGATTAGCAACAAAATCTTGAATATCATCGGGATTATTTTTGTTATGAACATTTGTAAAATTATTATAGGCATCTTTACCTGTTAATTGAATCATTCCTCTACCTTTATAACGATAACCATCCCCTGATGATTCATCACCATTTCCCATTCTATTTGCATAAACATAATTTGCCAAATTTTCAGGATTTCTTTCATAATAAGAAGTATTAGTCCATAATTTAGGCCTAAGCTGTCCTAAATCACAGCTATCTTTTAGTTGGTTATATTTCCCTCCCTTACAACCATATACTTGCTTCATTCTAGATGAGCTAAAATATAATTTTTCACTATCTGATTTAAATCCACTTTCATGCCCAATTTGTGAAAGGAAATGAGCTATTTCTTTAGATTCAACTAATCCATACACTAAAGCATATTGATTGAGATAAGGTAAAATTTCAGCGTAATAACTTTTTACCCCTGTTGGATGAGAGGCGATTAGCATTTCCATTGTTATCATTGAATCATTAGCAATAAATGCTCCCATCGCCACCGGATGAATAAACCACGCCTTGCCATCAGCGCTAAGCGTGGCTGGTGGGGTGGCGTCTGTTGGGGGAGTTGTGGTATCCGTTGTCTCGCCATTTTCTGGAGGCGTGTTTTTGGGTTGATTCAACTTAGCTAAGCCTTTAGCAACATCATCCCACCATAACATTTTCTTAATTTTCTCTTTGGTCTTTTCCCAAGCTGTTACTTGTTTTTCTAATGCTGCCATTTTGGCATAAGATTCAAACTGCGCTTTAGTCAACTTTTCCGATGGTGATTGTTGATAATCAGCAGGAAAACGGCTTATTTCTCGTCTTCGTGTTTCAAACCCTTTCGCTTCAGGGGAGTCCTTTGCTTTACCTACACGGCTTAAATATGCATCTAATTTTGCTTCGTCACCTGTTTGTAAATACGCTAATATATTTTTAGCATTTTCCGTCAGCTCGCTGTTTAACGCTTCCCATTTCGGCATTTTGCCTTCAGCATCAATTTCACTATACCATTCGCTTTCGTAATTGATTAATAAGCGACTTAATGCCGTAAATAGCATCGGTTTATCTGCAATACCTTTAAAACTTGCTTCTTTTATACTGGTATATATTTTTGTTTCAACAGGGTATTGCTTATCAAGAATAGATAATGTTTCTTTTATTGTTGGTTTATATTGCGATAATGAATGGTTGTCTTTATTACGTTTTAACGATTTGTCTGCGTCAAGGTAGATTTCTTTTAATGTGGACGTTTCTTTTATCTGCATAAAATCAAACCAATCCCAACAACTGACCCGCTTAGCACCTTCACCATTCACTAACACCCAACCACTTCTTTTTCGGTTTTTATCATCAAGTACATCGACTTTTAACCACACGTTACCTTGGGCATCTATTGCTCGATTGTCGCTTAGCGATAATTTTGCATCATTCATCTCGACCTGTAATGCTGTGCCCACAATCAGCGCACTACTGGGTATATTGCTCGCTTGTAAAGGATGCTTAGTCCAAGCCGCCATGTTTTCGGCTAAAGACAACTCCCCATTGGGTTTGGCTACTTTGGCAATAGCCGCTTCATTTTTTATCCATAATGTCTTTATCTCAGTTTCTGATGACTGTATTTCAATTTGTAACCAAGCCACCTTCACATCTTGACTCATTATATTGATTTTGGTCTTCGCATACGGTTTACCCACAGTCGTATCCGATGCAGCTTCTTTTTCCAGTAGTTTGACCTGTTTAGCTATACCCAAAAAGGCTTTATCTTCCTCTGGGGTTTTACTCGCTTCCGCTTGCGTTTGAGTAATATAACTTGGTAAATCTTCACAGGTGAAACATTCAACATGTAAATGAGGGCAGAATTCTTTATCTTTTGACCCTTCTGGCAAAGTGTCTATATCAATATACTTACCATCTTTATCGGTTTTTTTAGTAATACCTTTATTTTGGTTATGACCTATATGCCCCACTAAATCACCCGCTTTAATCCGATTCGTCAAAGCTCTTTAACAGGAACGCTAGCTTCTGCTTCTTTTTTAATATCAATACTATTTGTCATCTTTTTCATATTCCAATCCTCTTTTACTTTTATCGTAGAGAATTTTCTACTTTTTGGCTGTACTATTTTAGGAGATAGCTACACTTGCCTAACCAAATTTATATAAGAAAATGTTAAATTCTTCTTATTTATTGTTATAAGTTTTATCAAGATATTTTTTTACCTCATCTGCTGTTTTATATTCGAAATGAACTTCTTTCCATTCTAGTTGCCCTTCAACTCCCCAAAAATTATTATCAGCGAAATCTCTAGCAGATGCTATAATATGTTTTCTATTGTATTTATATGGATAAATAGTGTAATCATCAGTATTAATCCCGCCTCCTGTATGTGTTCCATGCCTTTTAATCATAACAAATAAGAATTTTTCTTCATTAATTTTATGAAAGAAAGTAGATATAACTTCCATATTAATTTGTTTTTCATTTTTTGAGGAATAAATAAGATCTGCACCTTCTACATAGTAACGATCAATAATTCTTTTATTATTTCCACATACTAATACAAAATTTATTGGGTAATCTAAATCAGTCGTTCGTTCAAAATAGAATTGTCCGTTATGACACCATGATAAGTTAAAAGGACCATGTTCAATACGATTTTTCGATTCTTTAGCTTGTATTGGAAAAATAATAAAAGATGTTAGGCTAATTAGTAATATAATAAACTTCTTCATAATTTATCTTTCCTGCTCTATTTCAATGATTGATGCAATCCTATTAAAACGTGTTTTCCGATCCTCATACCCATTTTGACCACCATTAATAATGTGTGTCACTTGTTGAACTGTGCCTATTTTTGCTAATTGTGACAAAAGAATATTTTGGTTGTTTATTTTTCCAATCTTAGTAGTCCAATAAACAAAAGCTGATTCAATAGCATATTGAATAGAACTTGTAAGTAAATCAGGATTAGTAATAACATCTTGAATATTGCCATGATTAAATTTTCAACTAGTAAGGTGTAACTAATGGCATATATTCATGTAATTCTCTAGCATGTTGATACATAATATCCATTAAACAATTTTCATCCTTACATAGCTCTCTTTTTTGAATAAATTTTCTTTGATTATTATAAATTTCTTCAAAATCTTTCTGATCATTATTGTAGTCATAATATTTTTTTATATTGTAGTAAATGTCATGAATACTTCTGTCCAATCCTGAAAGATAAATATTTTGACAGATCAGTTTTTCAGATGATTTTCTGGCTATTGAACAAGAAAAACTCGGTTCAATATTCTGATGTTTTATTCTCTTTATTTCTAAAATTGAATCATATGTATTTATTATTAAATACTCGTTAGCATTTTTTTCGAAAAGTGTCCACGTTCTATTGATATTAGGACAAAAAATATCTATCTGGTTTATTGATTGTTTTATATTGATGTCAAAAGATTTAGTTGTTAATATTTCATTATTATTTTTTGCCATTTTCCTATTCAGGATGTCGTCAAAATTGACAACAAATTTATTTATATTATAACTTAAACAAGTTTCTATCTGATCACCAGAATATATATTTGTTTTAATAACATTTTCTTTCCATTGAAATATTCTATTAAGATAAATTGGATCATCATAAGATACTTTTTTTGTGTACACAGTATCACTAATATATACTTTAGATACAACCCAATTATCATTTAAATTTGCTTTTATTGAGAATGAAAAAAGTAGAATAACTAGTATAAAAAAAATACGAAACATATTTTCTTCCTTAATAAATTTTAGTCGCATATATGCCTTTTTCAAATATTTCTCGTTCTTTTTCTCTTCTTTTTTTTAAACCATCTAAAACTTTACCTCCAGATTTATTGTACTGCTCTAAAACATCCATAGCTTCTTTCTTTTTACCTTCATTGATATATTTTGCTAAATTACTATCACTCTTAATTGATCCAATATTGTAGACAAAAGAAACTAAAGCATCATATTCATGTTGATTCAAATTAATTTTTATAGTTTTATCAACTCTATTTTCATAGTCGGGAATTATTTTTTTTAATAATAATTTTTCTTGTTCCTCTGTTAATGAGATAACATCTTTATTTTCAGTTATAAAAGAATTAATCTCTGTTTCTTTTTTTAAACCAGCAGCATTAGAAACTTTTTGAGCTATATCGGATGAAATACCTATATCTAAAAGATCATTCAAAATATTTTCTGAACTTCTTTCTTTCATATCATATCCAGGACCTAAAGTAATACCACTTCCTGTTCCCGGCCAGTGCAACTTATTAGAAACATTTTTTCGAGCTTCTGCTAAATAAATAAAATTCAATCCTGCTTGTGATGTTTTTAATTTATTATTAACTTTTTTATAAAACAAGATTATCATCGCTACAGGATGAATAAACCACGCCCTACCATCAGCGCTAAGCGTGGCCGGTGGGGTGGTATCTGCTGCGGTGGTTGGGGTATTCGTTGTCTCGCCATTTTCTGGGAGCGTGTCATTTTGTTGGTTTAGCTTGGCTAAGCCTTTAGCAACTTCATCCCACCACAACATCTTTTTTATCTTCTCTTTGGTCTTTTCCCAAGCTGTCACTTGCTTTTCTAACGCTTCCATTTTGGCATAAGATTCAAACTGCGCTTTAGTCAACTTTTCCGATGGTGATTGTTGATAATCAGCAGGAAAACGGCTTATTTCTCGTCTTAGTGTTTCAAACCCTTTCGCTTCAGGGGAGTCCTTTGCTTTACCTACACGGCTTAAATATGCATCTAATTTTGCTTCGTCACCTGTTTGTAAATACGCTAATATATTTTTAGCATTTTCCGTCAGCTCGCTGTTTAACGCTTCCCATTTCGGCATTTTGCCTTCAGCATCAATTTCACTATACCATTCGCTTTCGTAATTGATTAATAAGCGACTTAATGCCGTAAATAGCATCGGTTTATCTGCAATACCTTTAAAACTTGCTTCTTTTATACTGGTATATATTTTTGTTTCAACAGGGTATTGCTTATCAAGAATAGATAATGTTTCTTTTATTGTTGGTTTATATTGCGATAATGAATGGTTGTCTTTATTACGTTTTAACGATTTGTCTGCGTCAAGGTAGATTTCTTTTAATGTGGACGTTTCTTTTATCTGCATAAAATCAAACCAATCCCAACAACTGACCCGCTTAGCACCTTCACCATTCACTAACACCCAACCACTTCTTTTTCGGTTTTTATCATCAAGTACATCGACTTTTAACCACACGTTACCTTGGGCATCTATTGCTCGATTGTCGCTTAGCGATAATTTTGCATCATTCATCTCAACCCGTAATGCCGTGCCCACAATCAGTGTGCTATTGGGGATATTACTCGCTTGTAAAGGATGCTTAGTCCAAGCCGCCGTGTTTTCGGCTAAAGCCAAATCCCCATTGGGTTTGGCTATTTTGGCAATAGCCGCTTCATTTTTTATCCATAATGTCTTTATCTCAGTTTCTGATGACTGTATTTCAATTTGTAACCAAGCCACCTTCACATCTTGACTCATTATATTGATTTTGCTCTTTGCATACGGTTTACCCACTGTCGTATCCGATGCAGCTTCTTTTTCCAGTAGTTTGACCTGTTTAGCTATACCCAAAAAGGCTTTATCTTCCTCTGGGATTTTACTCGCTTCTGCTTGCGTTTGAGTAATATAACTTGGCAAGTCTTCACAGGTGAAACATTCAACATGTAAATGAGGACAAAATTCGCTATCATTTAAACTTTCACCTAATGGCAAGGTTTCAAGATTAGAATATTTGCTTTTGAGTATACCTTTATTTTGGTTATGACCAATATGACCCACTAAATCACCCGCTTTAATCGGAAAGGGCTTATCTAAAACCACCACTTCGTTGTATTTTTTCCCTCTGACTATATTTTCAAGGCAATCATACCAAACTTTTTTCTTTTCTGCCGGTAACGGTAGTGTGGGCTTTCCATCTCGAACCACTTCCATTAACTCAACATAACTTTTCGTTTCTTTCTCTCCTGATATTTTAACTTGTGTGCCCTCTGGTAGCATTGAGTAAAGTTTTTTATCGTTTTTATCCTTAAAGTCATTCCAGACTCTTAAACCTTTAGATTTTACTAAATTAGCGTTAAATTCTTTTTTTTCTTTCGCCAATGTTATATCCGTTTCACTACTCAATATTTCAAATTCTGATGTTGTTACTGCTTTGCCAGTATACACCCAACCTAAAATATCGACTCCTGTTTCTGTTTCATCAGATTTGCGAGGTTTTAATTCAGGAATTGAGGAATACCCCTCGGCAAAACTCGAAACAGCATACCATTCATATTTTTCATCATGCAAATCTAGATTTAAATTGACTTTTGTGCCTTTTTGTAACACTGCGCGTATATTTTTATTATTTGAATTATCGGGTGTTTCTCGAATATTTAACCCAGCTACGTAATCTAAGTCCTTATGCCCTACGCGAACACGATAAATATCCTGCTCCCAAAATGCGGGGGTTGGCTCTTTAGGATTTTTATCGTAATAGATTGTATCAGCTAAATGCATATACAAACTATAAAAATAAAGACGGTGTCCTGGTTGTTTTTCTTTTGCTGGCTCGGTCGTGTTGGGTGTTGTCTCTGACGTTGTTGCCGCTTCAGATGAAGAGGATGTGTCGGTCGCTGTCTCTGTATTTGTCTGAGGGGTTGTAGGGGGTGTAGGCGTTGTTGTATCGGTACTATTACTTGGTGATTGCGCCTGATTAGTATCCGCCGATGTCCCTTCTGTATTGGTGTTATTTTCGGTTGTATCACTTTCTGATACTGACGTTTCTTCTACACGCTCCATTTCAAGCAAGTGCCTAACCAGAACAAAACCCGTTGAGAAAAAAACAACTTCATCGCCTTTATCTATTTTTTGATAATGGTCATTAACCCGATAAGCTATAATCTCACCATCAGCAATACAATGCACTCTACGCTCATTTTCATTCCCCAACTTTTTAAGAGCATTTAAATCAAAATGAACACCACTATGTATAAGCTTGTTTACACTGACAGGATAAAACCCCGTTGATGCCGACATTAATGCTTCGTAATAAGCATTTGCGCTTAATTTCTCTTTTCCATCTATAATAACGGGATATTTCCATTTTTTTACCGCTGATAATGTCATTTTTTAGTTCCTTAACCTGAAAAATTAATATGGTCACTCTCTATTAATCGCCTAAGCGCGACATCAACATCACTTTTTGAGAATTTAAGTTTATTATCCTCTATACTTGCCGGTCCCATCTTCTGGAACACATTACACTTAAGATAGATATTATCCTGTGTGCCCAGTTCAATGCCTTCACTGCTGATTTTGATATAAGAACCACCACAAATAAGCGTGAGGTTGTCTTTGGCAGTAATGGTCACCTTGCCATCCACACTATCCACTTTGATATCTTGCTTGGCAGCCATATTGAGGTTGGCATTTTGGGCTTGCAGGTCAATATCACCTTGGTTGGCAAATAGTTTCATGCCTGATTTTTGCGCAAATAAGCCAATCGCTTCAGCCGATGCAAGGGTGACGTTGTTTAAAGCGTTGATGTCGGTTTGATGTTCGCTGGTTAAGGTGAGGCTGCTAGCTGTTGTCAGTTGAATATTTTCAGGGCTGGTTAGGGCGATGCCTTCTTGCGCATAGGCCAGTAGGCCACTTTGGGTTAGCTGAGTTAAGTTGGCTTTAAGTTGCGCTTGGCTGTCGGTATCGGCGCTGTGCGCCTCGGACTGGGTGGTGGCATTTTGTAGGGCTTTGGCAATGGAGAGGGCATTTTCAAGTTGGCTTATTGCCGCTTGCATATCCAGCTGTTTGCCTTGCGCTTTCGGCTGGGTTTGCGTGGTTAGGTATAAGCCTCTATTGGCGGCAATCGCCCCCCATTCGTCGGTGCGCAGTTCAAAGCCTTCACCGCGGGGTTGTTTTTTTTCGTTAACTAAGTGACCAATGTTAAGTTGAGTTTTGCCGTATTTGGTGGCCAGTTTAATATGCTCTTGCCCACGTTTATCATCCATGCGCAGTTTGTTATTAGCCGGCGTGCGAATCACATTGCGGTGTTTGTTAATGGTGGTGACAAGGTCGGGGTGAGCACTGTCATGCATCGCATGGGCGATATAAGGCCTATCGGGATTGCCCTGCATAAAGGCGATGGCCACTTCAGTGCCGTCAATTAACGGGAAGTGAAAGCCATAGGTATTGCCCGCATACGGTTTAGCTAAACGGACCCACAAGCTTTCCATGCCACTTTTCCACTCTTTTAAATCAAAGTTAAATTTAACCCGATAGCGTCCTTGGGTATCAATATAGCCATAAATGTCATTGTCGGGACTGGTGACCCTTGCCGGTAACGTACCACTGACTTGTGGCCAGCGTATAGGCGTAGGGCGATAGGGTTTTAAGGCTTGATAGGGCATGGCGGTAAAGGTAAGTGCATAGGCATCAGTGCGATTACCCTGTCCCTGCACACTTAAAATAATGATACCGTCATTAATATCTGCTAGCGAGCTGCCGTTGAGGTTAATCCATTGACCGGGGGCAAGGTGATAGCGGTTACTCTTACCTTTGAGGATAATTTTTTGGCTAATCGCCTGTTCATGGCGAATACGCGCATACCACTGACCGCTTTCAATCTGATTGTCGTGAGTGTTATTGTCATTATCACGATTATCATTATTATCATCATCACCGTTATTATCGCCACGAGTTTGCGAGTTGTCTTGTCCGTGGCTATCTAAGCCTTTATAGTGCTCAGCATAACGATAGTCGCTGCCATAGGTGGTGCGGTCTTTGGGTTGGGTGTTAACTTCCCCCTGTAAATCAGCGAGGGCATCACGGTAGTTATAGTCTTGTACCTTGACTGAGGAGACCACCACTTCACTATGCAAGGTGATATCCCACACACTTTCAACGCCACTATCCGCCATGCCACTGGGCGGTTTATCGTCGATATCATCCACCTGCGCATAGCCTTGCTCATAATCACTTAGCACCATCACATCACAGTGGTGCTCAGCATGCGTTTCAAAGCGAAACCAGATACCGACATCAGCCAATAAGCGTTGAATAAATTCAAGGTCACTCTCTTGCCACTGCGTGATAAACTCCCGCTCAGGATAGCTCTCTTTTAACTCTAGACGGTAATCAATGCCCGTTAAACCATGACTGCGCAGCACTTCTTCAACTACACTCACCACGCTTTGCTGTTGAAATATGGCACTATGTTGCCCCACAGCCAGCCGTGCTAAACACGAGGATAACAC
>NZ_LZGR01000013.1:0-8534 GCF_001690255.1 Gilliamella sp. App2-1 | reverse complement strand
GTAGTAATTAATTTTTTATTAAATAAAATAGCTTCAATAGCTCTTAAGGTCACTCCACTTTGACCAATTTGCCCTATTTCTAAAATTATATCACTATGTTTTACTTTTTCTATATTCTCAAAATAACTGATTTTTTCTCCTAATTTATAATAACCAGATTGATTAAGCCGATGATCTATATTGGTTGATTTGTAATTGATTAAATTAAAATCTGTTTGATAACCATGTTGTTGTAATATGGGCGCAATTTTATTAATAACCTCGGCCCTATTTTCCCAAAATTCACCTATAAAATAGCAAGTTTTTATAGAGTTACAAAAATGATTTGACTCAGCCCTCAATTTTTTCATTTCTGAATAAGTAAATGGCAAAAATTGATTTAAATATGTAAAATTGTATTTGTGGCAATCATCAAAATCAAAACTATAAATTTTATCAAAAAAAGGTGTGATTTTATCTACATAATCTTCATTTTGGCACAACCATTTTTTGTTATTTTTCATACTATTATTTAAAACTTCAATAGTATCACGTAATATCAGAACTCGATGACATTGCAGATTTTTAACTAAGTCAATAAATCCAGAAATAGCAAAGCCACTACATAATAGAATATCATTGGTTCTTAACGCCCTTAATTTCATAAATTGGTGAAATTTGATAAACCATTGCCTAGGAAGGTTTTTCCTATCTAATATAAAATTAATATCCCTAAAATGTTTCATTAATTTGTTAAAAAGCACAACGTCATGCTCAGATTTCATGCTATTAACCATATACTTTTCATAATCAGCATTCCATTCAGCAAAATAAACAGTCATCAAATAGCCTAAATAGATTTAATTTTAGAAATACAAGAAAGTAGTTGTTCTCTCCAATTTGAACCCGATATATTATATTTTTTTAATTTTTCCATGCTCATCACTGAATATAATGGTCTTTTAGCTTTAGTAGGAAAAGATTGAGAATTAATTGGAAAAACTTCAGGCGCCTGTGTCAATAATTTTTCTTCTAATGCTATATCAAATATCTTTTTAGCAAATAAAAACCACGATGTAGACTCATCACCACAATAATGATAAATGCCTCCATCAATTTTTTTCTCAAGAAGTTGAATAATTACTCTGGCAAGATCTCCAGCATAAGTTGGATTGCCAACCTGATCGTTCACAATAGATAACTCTATTTTTTCACTTGCTAACTTTAACATAGTTTTAACAAAATTATTACCATGCTCACTAAACACCCAGGAAGTTCTAATAATAATCGCTGAGGGGTCATTGCTTAAAACCGCGAGTTCACCTTTTCGTTTAGTTTCGCCATATACGTTGATTGGATTAGTTATGTCACTTTCCACATAAGGTTGATTTTTTGTTCCATCAAATACGTAATCAGTTGAAACATGGACAAGTTTAGCATTGTATTTTTCAGCGGCAATAGCCAAATTTTCAGGTCCAATAACATTGACTTGATAAGCCAATTCATACTCATCTTCTGCTTTATCAACTGCCGTAAAAGCAGCTGCATTAACAATGGCATCTGGTCTATGTATAGAGAAATAATTATCAATAGCTAAATTATCAGTTATGTCTAATTCTTGGCTATCAGTTATAAGTAACGTCCAATTTTTAGGAAATATATTTTTAAAACAATGCCCCAATTGACCATTGGCTCCCGTTAACAAAACTTTCATGAACTTATTATAACTCCCTTAAAGTTTTACCTAATTTATCTTTAGCAGATAATATAGGATTTGATATTGGCCAATTGATATTTATAGTCGGATCATTCCACAATAAACACTCTTCAGATGATGGATCATAATAGTTGGTACATTTATATTCAAAATCAGCTATATCTGACATTACCAAAAAACCATGTGCAAGGCCAGGTGGAATCCATAATTGCGTTTTATTATCTTCAGATAGAATAACACTAACCCATTTTCCATAGGTTGGTGAATTTTTTCTGATATCTACAGCAACATCAAAAACTTTTCCTCTAACAACTCTAACAAGTTTTCCTTGAGGATTTTCTTTTTGAAAATGTAATCCCCTTAAAACTCCTTTTTGTGAGCGGGAATGGTTATCCTGTACAAAATTAAGTTCAATATCTAACATTTTTTGATAACGTTTCTGCTCAAATGTTTCAAGGAAAAAACCTCTTTCATCTCCCAAAACTTTAGGTTGCACGATTTTTACATCAGGAATTTCAGTTTGAATGACTTCCATTATAACCCCCTATCCTTCTATCAATTTTGATAAGTATTGACCATATAATGTTTTACCTAAACTTATTACTTCCTCTTTTAATTGCTCTATACTTAACCACCCATTACGATATGCAATTTCTTCAAGACAAGCTACTTTAAACCCTTGTCTTTTTTCTATAACTTGAACAAATGATGATGCTTCAAGCAAACTATCATGCGTACCTGTATCAAGCCAAGCAAAACCTCTACCTAGAATTTCAACATTTAATAATCCAGCTTCTAAATACATCTGATTCAGAGTAGTGATTTCTAATTCCCCTCTTGCTGATGGCTTCACTTGCTTTGCCATTTCAACAACATTTTCATCATAAAAATAAAGTCCTGTAACAGCCCAATTGGATTTTGGTTTAATTGGTTTTTCTTCAATAGATACTACTTTAAAATTTTTATCAAAATCAACTACGCCAAAGCGCTCTGGCTCTACTACCTGATACCCAAAAATAGTTGCGCCTTCTTTTTGAGACTCTACTTTTTCTAATTTTTTTCCGAAGCTTTCGCCAAAAAATAAGTTATCACCCAAAATTAATGCACAATGTTGTTTTTGAACAAACTCTTCACCAATTAAAAAAGCTTGAGCTAAGCCTTCTGGCTTAGGTTGTTTGGCATAACTAAGTTTAATGCCAAAACGAGAACCGTCACCTAATAAGCGTTGAAACATAGGGAAATCATCTGGTGTTGTAATAATTAAAATATCACGAATACCTGCCAACATAAGTACAGATAATGGATAATAAATCATTGGTTTATCATAAATTGGTAATAGCTGTTTTGATACACCTCGAGTTATAGGGTAAAGACGAGTTCCTGAACCACCTGCAAGTATAATTCCTCTCATAAATCTACCTTATTAAATAATACCTTGTCTTGATCGTGCATATGAACCATCTTTAATATGCTCGCACCAACTTTTGTTATTTAAATACCAAATTACAGTCTTACGCATACCACTTTCAAATGTTTCTTGTGGTTTCCAACCTAAATCTTGATAAATTTTAGAGGCATCAATAGCATATCGCTGATCATGACCAGGTCGATCTGAAACATGTGTAATGAGATCCTTATAATAATTAATTCCATTTGGCTTATTTGGAGCTAGCTCTTCAAGTAATTCACAAATGATATTCACTACATCAATATTTTTTTGTTCATTGTGCCCACCAATATTATAAGTCTGACCTACTTTTGCTTTAGTAGCTACAAGGTAAAGGGCTCTAGCATGATCTTCAACATATAACCAATCTCTTACTTGTTGACCATTACCATATACGGGCAATGGTTTGCCTTCGAGAGCATTAAGTATCATTAAGGGGATCAATTTTTCTGGAAAATGATATGGACCATAGTTATTTGAACAGTTGGTTAAAACAATAGGTAAACCAAAGGTTCTATACCACGCACGAACTAAATGATCACTAGAGGCTTTTGAAGCTGAATAAGGGCTACTTGGAGAGTAAGGCGTTTTTTCAGTAAATAAGTCATTTGTTCCATGCAAATCACCATAAACTTCATCTGTAGAAATATGATGAAAACGAAACGTAGATTGTTTACTTCTATCTAACGCTTTCCAATAAGCTAAAGTAGCTTCCAAAAGAGTATAAGTACCTATGATATTAGTTTCTATAAATGCGGAAGGATTATCAATAGAACGATCAACATGACTTTCAGCAGCAAGATGCATAATAATATCAGGATAAAAATCAATGATTGTAGAATCAAGAGATTTTCGATCACAAATATCAATTTGCTTAAAATGAAATTGTTTATTTTTAGATATTTCAATTAATGATTCTAAATTGCCCGCATAAGTCAATTTATCAATAACTAAAACTTCATCTTCTGTTTGATTAATAATATGCCTAACAACAGCAGAACCAATAAAACCAGCGCCACCCGTAATTAATATTTTCATATTAGTCCCAATCAATAAATGATTTAACAAAATATAAATAGCTATAATATAACTAGCTAATAATGTTTAAAAAAGTTAATTAAGCAAATATCAGTCATAGTTTAACATGCTTTAAATGTTAATTAAAATAATTTATAACCATTTGAAATAAATGGAATTATTAACAGTAATTTGAAAAACAACTGTAACAAATATACATGAAAAAAATAAAATTAATGCCGCATCACAGACAAGAGATATGGCGACTACACCATAAAAATAACCGCCACCGATTAGGCAAAATCGTTTTATAGTCAGTTGTCCAACCATTTATAACATACTAACAAACTAGATTAAAGCTGTTGATTCCTTAACCAGTAAGAATGAACGCTATGAACAAAACTTATCCGGATGAAATGCGGTATGTCGACACTAAGCGTTTACCTTATTTAAAGACGAAATTTAATAGCAGACTAGATAATATTTATTCGTCGGTTTTGATAATTTTTCAAAAGAGCTGAGGATCTCTAACCAGACAAATTCCAATTTAGCTCAGCACAGTTTCTATACAACGACGTATTAGCCCAATGTTCTTATATCATTAACTGTATTTATTCGGATAATGGTCGTGAATATCAAAGCACAGACAAGCACCTATTTGTTAAAATGAGCGGTAATTATATTATTAATCAAAATCTTACAAAACAACCCTGCTCTCAAAAGAATGGGAAAGCAGAAAAAGTGATACGCACTTTAATGGAGATATGGCATAATCAGCAAATATTTAGTGATTCAAAAGACAGTAAACAGAAGCTTAAACGATTTTCAGAATTTTTAGAGAATTATTTTAATCATAAAGTGTAAACAACCCTATGTTTTCCTATATATAACCTATTTTATTAAACCATAAAACAGGTTATAATCTAAACAAAATTAGAATAAAATAATGGCGAGAAAATAAATGATAAAACGGATAGCATCACAAAAATCAGTAAAAGTTAAATTTTTGTGGCTCACTATATATAAAAGAAATTTTAATCCTAGAGAGCAGTATTTCTTAAAAAAATTACTCGTAATTAAAAAAGATCGTACTTATAAAACAGTCAGCTTCTTGGGCTTTAATATTCTATCTAAAAAACAGCTCGTAACAAATAATATTATTAATTTGGTCACTGATTCCACTAATAATATACCAGAAGCATCTAGAACTAATTCTGATTTATTAAGTTCATCTAACAAGTTGTGGTTTACACCTATATCACCACAAGATCAACTTTGGGATCGCCTTAAACCAGCTAAATATACATCAAATACGAAATGTGTGGTTATACTCCCTGTTTATAAAGGATTAGATGAATCATTATGTTCAATTTATCATGCATTAAAAAGTAGAGTTTCAGATCAATATAGCTTACTAGTTATCAATGATGCTGGACCAGATGAAAAATTAAATATAAAACTAAATGAATTATCAAAAAAAGGGTTATTTGATTACCATTTGAATGAGCAAAATCTAGGTTTTGTTAGAACAATCAATTTTGCAATTAATAATTTATCCCATAATCTGGATGTTATATTACTTAATTCTGATGCTTTCGTTTTTGAAGGTTGGTTTGAAAGGATGATTGATTATGCAGATAAAGATGAAACTATTGCAACAATAACACCTATGTCAAATAATGCTACTATATGTAGCTATCCTTTTACATGCCAAGATAACAATCACAACCTCGAGATTTCACCATCAGAATTAGATAAATTAGCAGCTAAAATAAATAAAGGATCCTATATCGAAACACCAACTGGTGTTGGTTTTTGCTTTTATATGAGAAGAACAGTAATTAATCAAATAGGTATGCTTGATGATAATTCTTTTAAAGTTGGATATGGGGAAGAAAATGATTTTTGTATGAGAGCTATCCATGCTGGTTTTAAAAATATTATCATTGGTGATGTATTTGTATATCATGTCGGATCTGTTTCTTTCTCCGCCATTAAAGCTGAAAATATGAAAAAAGGAGAAAATGCATTAAATCTAAAACATCCAAATTATCTTAATTTGGTTCATAATTTTATAAATGTAGATCCTGTCTTTATTTTGCGTCGTAATTTGGACGTTGCAAGATTGAAATTGAAAATTGGGCAAAGTGAGAGTATTGTAATTGTTACCCATGCATGGGAAGGGGGAATTAATACATATTTAGAAAAAATAATAGGTCAATATACTGATCAAGGTATTAATTGTATTTTGTTAAAAGTTCACGACAAGAAACTTTATTCTATTTATTTTCATGAAAATGGCCAATTTAATCTTTGCAATTTAAAAAATTTGTCGTTAAGTTGTGACTTCGGTTTTTTAGATCTATTTTTTAAAACTATTCAACCGATTTTAGTACACATCAATAGCTTTGCCAGCCTTGATTGGCATCATCATGAGAAAATTTTATCTTATTTTGCTTCATCTAATTTAACTTACAAATTCATTATTCACGATTATGCTTGTATGTCATATGATTATAAATTGCTAAAACCTGAATATATTTATGAAGGGGTACCTTCATTAGCACGAAGAAATCATTGGTATAATGTAAAAACGGTTCCGGTTGATTACGACATTAATATTGCTGACGCCTATGCACGGCATAAGGCATATGCATCATTTTTAAAAAATTGTTTTAAAATCGAATCACCATCTTATTGCGCTAGGGATATAGTTCTAAAGGATTTTCCTGATTTGGACATTGATGTTATCCCTCATGATGATGAATTAGGTAATATTTTACCTGCTGAGAGAAAAAAACAAAAAAATAAAATAAAAATTGCATCAATAGGTGCACTTAGTATTGAGAAAGGTTCACAATTACTTTCTACATTAGCAATTGATTCAAAAAATAGAAATTTAAATTTATCTTATTTTTTAGTCGGATTTAGTAATCCAGGTGATCAACACGTAATGAAAACAAATCATGTTACAATCACCGGTAAATACAAAAATAATAAAGAATGTATTGATAAAATTAGAGAAATTTCTCCCGATTTAATTATATTACCAAGTATATGGGAAGAGACATTTTCTTACACTTTATCAATAGCTTTGGCTCTAAAAATACCTACATTAGTTTTTGATATTGGAGCACAATCTGAAAGAACCAAAGACATCAGTTGGGTGGTAAAACTAGATCCATTATTAATGAATAACCCAAGAGGTATTTCTGATTTAATCGTTAATCTAAATATTGATAAGTTATGGAAGGAAGCTAGAAAAGTATAGTTGCTTAAATATTAATATACTAAATAATACAAAAAAACAAAAGTACAACCAATCTTTTTAAATGATTTACCATAAAAATAGATAATCATTTTTGTAAAGATTGGTTTTTATTCATTTAATCTACGTTTTTGTTATATATTTTCTTTATTGTTCTTGCTAATTTTTTAAAAAATGTATTCTTATATTTTAAATATCGACTTTCTAATTTATTATAAGAGCTTAATAATACATTGTACTTTTCCATATTAATACTATTATCAGATAATAAATGATCATTTTGAGACGATAAATCGTTAATCTTTTTCAATAGATTATTATGGTATACAGATAATTCATTATATGCATTGTAATATTGTTTAATTGACTTAACAATTTCTGATTCAGATCTTATTTTTTGCCGATCCTCTAAACCGATAAATCTTGTGTTAATATTTTCTTGGGACTCTTTGATTATGGCACTAATATAGGAATCTAAACAATATTTAGATAAAACTTCACGCCTAATTTTGTGAATATCCTCTCTAGCTTTTTCGTAGCCAACAATTATTTCTTCAACTATCTCCCGTGCAGAGATTTTTCTTAAGCAACATCTCCCAGAATAATTAAACTCTTCTGCTTTTTTATAATTATTTACGGATAACCAGCCAATCCCACCAAAATGATCATAGCAATAAACTGGAGTATCACCCACAATAGCATATTGAACAGTTTTTCCAATGGTAACAACAGCATGAGCATTTTCAATCATTTTTGGAGTTAAACGCTCTGTACTTCCTCGAACACCAATGTTCGTTACATTTAATGAATATTCATTTTTTAAAATTTCCATCGCATCCAAGATTTCTTCTGGAGGATGATTACTAACTAACATTATGTTTTTTAATGATTCTTCATTTGCAGTTTTTTCATGGAAAAATTCAGCTGGCGATGCATTAAATAAAATATTACTAATATTAGTAGGTAAACCTAAATCACATAAGTGATTAAACGTTTCTTTACTATTAGCAAAAATTTTATTAGCTAATAATCTCTCAGTATATAAGCCAAAAGTTTCTAAATGCTCATAAGGAGATAAATGCGCAAATACAAAGTATGTTTTATTA